>SLED01000360.1 GCA_007124945.1 Salinibacteraceae bacterium
ATCATCGAGGTATTCGGTCCGCGATTTGATGAGGTGCTGACCGTGCTGAGGCGTTCCGACGTAAAGTACCGAGCGGCGGCTACGGGTACGCTGAAAGCCGAGCCGCAGGTAGCCGATGAGGATGTGCGCGTGTTTCTCGACCAGGTAAATTCCCGCGGCCGCGGACTACTAACCATCGATGCAACGGTCAGAATGACTGACGACACGCCGGTGCTGCAGGCGGCCTTTCAATGGTACGTGGTGGATGAGAATGTGTGAGCAGGGTTAGTTTTGCTCGCGAAGCACACCCCTGATCAGCGCTTCGGCCTCGTCGATGCTGCTATCATCGCGCAGCACGCGCCGAATGCCCTTCTCGGCCGCCGAGCGGCTAAAGCCCAGCGCCTGAAGTGCGGCCAGCGCATCAGCGCGCGCATCTTCCTTTATGTCAGATCCATTCTCGGAAAGGGCTGCCCCGTCCAGCTCTAAGTCTCCCAGTCGATCCTTCAACTCCAGGACAAGGCGATCTGCCGTCTTTTTTCCGACTCCCGGAATGTTTGTCAGCAAGGCTGTCTCCCCGGTTACCACGTAGTCCCGAAGCTCAGCAGGCCGCATGGACGAGAGCGCTGCCAGGGCCAGCTTCGGGCCGATCCCCGACACGCCCAGCATCACTTCAAAAGTCTGCTGCTCCCCTTCCGTCGCGAAGCCGTAGAGCGTCTGGGAATCCTCGCGCACCTGTAGCGACGTGTGCAGTTTCACTGATTCGCCGGTATCGGGTAACGCCTGGTACGTGGACGTGGGAACGTGTACACGGTAACCGAGCCCGCCCACGTCGATGAGTACAGAGGCAGGCTTTTTGGCGATGAGGGTGCCGGCGAGATACGCAATCATTCTGGTGTGGCTCTCTTCAGGTAGGCAAGTGAATCGTGGCAGACAGGTAACTTACGAAGTCGTGTCGCCCACTGCAATGCGGCGAATCGCAGAGCGGTCCCATCGCATCACAATTGGAAGGCGGCGCCCCATCCCGAATGCCTTGTCGGACACCCGAAGCCCCGGTGGTGCCTGGTGGCGCTTGTACTCATTCTGGTCCACCATCCGCAATACCTCGTGCACGAGATCCGAGTCGAGACCCGTTTCGTTGACGATACGCCCCACCTCGTGCTGCCGCTCGATGTAGCGTTCCAGAATTGTGTCCAGCACATCGTACGGAGGCAGCGAATCGGTATCCTGCTGCCCTTCGCGGAGCTCTGCCGACGGTGGTTTCTCGATAGTGCTTCGGGGAATTACCTCACGCCCGGCGCGCCTGTTAATGTGCTCGGCCAGCTCATACACCCTCGTTTTCAGCACATCAGAAAGTACGGCCAGCCCGCCGTTTGTATCACCGTAGAGCGTAACATAGCCCACGGCCATCTCGCTCTTGTTGCCCGTGGAGAGCAGCAGGTAGTCGAACTTGTTTGACAGGGCCATCAGCGTCACACCCCGGCTTCGCGACTGAATGTTTTCCTCGGCTACCCCCGGCTCGGTGCCGGCAAAGACTTCAGATAGCATCGTGTCGAAGGCATCTACGGCCGGTTCGATGGATATCTCCCGAAACGTGATGCCCAGGTTGGCGGCCAGTTCCTCCGAATCGGACACTGAGCCTTTGGAAGAAATTGCCGAGGGCATCGTAACGCCCACCACCCGATCCGCGCCCAGCGCTTCTACGGCAAGCGCGCAAGTAACGGCGGAATCAATTCCACCGGAGAGCCCCATGACAGCCTTTCGAAAAACACCCGTCTTCTGGAAGTAGTCGCGGATACCCAGTACCAGCGCATCGTGCAAGTCGGCAACCTCATCTGCCTGATACGTGCACGGTTCATGGTGCTCCTCCGTGTCCCACAGCAGCATATCCTCTTCGAAGGATTTAGCGCAGAGCAACCGCGTTCCATCGGCGCCGTGCACGCGACTGTCGCCGTCGAAGATGATTTCTGTGTTGGCTCCCACCTGATTTGCAATCACGAAAGGCACCTGATGCCGCGTGCAGATTTCCTGCATGAGCTTGTTTCGCACCTCATGCTTGCCCAGAGAAAACGGGGAAGCGGATATATTGATGAGCAGGTCGGCACCTTGAGCCATAATCTCGGCGATCGGATCGCGGCTGTAGCGCTTCTGAACAGCCTCCTGCATCGTCCACATATCCTCGCAGATGTGCAGCCCGAGACGCAGCCCCCGCCACACAATCACCCCGCACGACGGCGCCGACTCAAAATGCCGCATTTCGTCAAACACATCGTAGGTGGGCAACAGCGCTTTTCGGGCCATTCCCACCAGTTCGCCACCTTCATAGAGTAGGGCTGCGTTGTACAGCGGATTGCCCGTACCGCCGCCGTTAGGAACCGGTGCCCCTACGATCACCCCCATATCCTGCGGCACCTCTGCGGCAATGCGCCCGAGAGATTGCTGCACTGCGGTTATGAAGAGGTCATTCTCCAACAGATCCTGTGGAGGATATCCTACGACGCACAGCTCCGGAAAAATGGCCAGCTCCGCCCCGGCCTCGCGCGCTTTCTTTGCATGGTAAATGATGCGCTCACTGTTACCCTCAAGGTCGCCAACAGTGGGGTTCAGTTGAAGAACAGCAATTTTCATAAGCGCTAAGGCGTATCACTGATTTGGAGAGATCAGGCAGATAGTACCGGCCGGGCCGGCATCGGCGAACACACGCCCGGCGGAGCTCCGTCGTTCCGGCTACGGTCTCTCGTCACGGGTGCGCCACCGCGCACGCCACGCATAACAATTGCTAATGACGCTCGTATTCGGTTAATATAATGTTCATCTCCACCTCCTGAACTGGGCCCACTCTGTTATGAGACTCTCCTCTCTACTCGTACTGGCTTCCTTCATGCTTGCGCTCGTGGCCTGTGATCCGCCCGACACCGAGCTACTCGACGAAACCGACCTGGCCATTACCAACGTCTCCGTGCTTCCGATGACCTCCGATGAGGTATTGGAGAATCAGACCGTTGTTGTGCGGGATGGTGTGATAACCGAACTGGGGCCCGCCGGAGAAATTGAGATTCGCGAAGCAGTCGAAACGGTTGATGGGGAAGGGCTCTACCTGATGCCAGGCCTTGCAGAGATGCACGCCCACCTGCCGGGCGACGACGACCCGGAGGGTATTGTGGATGATGTGCTAACCCTGTTCGTTGCCAACGGCGTAACGTTTGCCCGCGGCATGCTCGGGGCAGAGCTGCACCTTCAACTTCGCGAGGAGATTGCTGCCGGCGATCGGTTCGGGCCGCGCCTGCGTGTGGGAAGCCCGTTCCTTTCAGGCGGCCAGCTGGAAACACCCGATAATGCACGGGACGTCGTCCGTGGGTATGCCGAACAGGGCTATGACTTCCTGAAGATGGGCGAAGGCCTTGAGCCAGACGTATTCGACGCAGTCGTGGAGGAGGCAGGGGTGCACGACATTCCCTTCTCCGGCCACGTACCCGATGCCGTGGGCCTTGAGCGGGCCATGGAGGCTGGACAGTTAACGGTGGATCATCTGGAGAACTTTATCGAAGCGATGCGCACCGACGAGGCTCCGGAAGACTTCAGTCCCATCATGGGTGTCGCCCAGCTGATTGACCATGTCGATGAAGGCCGACTGGATGAACTGGTAGCGCTGGCAGAGCAAACAGGTACGGGGCAGGTTCCAACCATGCTGGTCTGGGAACGCTTTTTTGGAGACACGCCGCCGGCTGATTATCCGGAGCAAATAGAGGAGGTGCGCTATCTTCCGGCCAACATGGTGGACGGCTGGGTGAACCAGCTGGAGAATATCCGTGATGGTCATACGGAAGAACAGGGGGCCGCCGTACGCGATCTCCGCCACGACATCCTACGCGCCCTCGCCAACTCCGACACGCCAATCCTGCTCGGAAGCGATGCGCCTCAGATGTTTAACGTACCGGGCTTTTCAATTCATGATGAGATGGCGTTCATGCAAGATGAGATCGGCATGAGTCCTTTTGAAGTTCTCTATAGCGGCACGCGGGCCATTGCGGAGTTCTACGGTCAGGAAACTGATTACGGCGCTGTGGAGGTTGGGCTTCGGGCTGACCTCGTGCTCACGACAGCGAATCCACTCGACGATGTAGCTAACGCGCGCGACGTGGCCGGCGTGGTGCTCAACGGCGAGTGGTATTCGGGTACCGACCTGCAAGAAATGTTACAGGAAATTGAGGAGCGATGGGCGCGTGACGATGCGTGAGAGAGAGACACGCACCATGCAGACGTACCACACGATGTATGCTGAGCAAGCTTGCTGAATACAAAATAATCCCGATTGCGGTGGCCGCGCTACTGGTCATCGGCCTAATGCTCAGCCGTGTTTTCAATCAGGGCGGGTCGGAGCCATCGCTAACGATCAGTGCTGAGGAGGCAAAGGGCTACATCGGCAGCCGTGCTGAGGTCTGTGGGGCGGTTGCCGAGGTAGCCCACATGCGCGATATCGGAGGAGAGCCTACGTTTATTAATCTTGAGGCCGAGCATCCGAATCAGCCCTTTACGGCGCTCATCTGGGGAGACAATCTCCATCGCTGGAGCATCACACCAGAGGAGCGCTATCGCGGACAATACATCTGCGTGCGCGGCACCATTCGCTCCCACGAAGACACCCCACAGATAGTCGTGTCAAGCCCGGATCAGATTATCGTACAGTAGCTGAGCGGCGCGACGAGCCGAGGCGGTTTCTTGGCCTCTCAATCACTACCCCGAAGCGACATGGTGTGCCATCTCGCCGCAACACGAAACGGCGCTTCACAGCCAAAACGGTCACATAACCGGGCGAACGGCACCAGCATCCCTACGGTAGAAAGCCCGTGCCAGCAGTGCCACGGGCCGTTGTGTACCGTCAGGTCAGATTATTGTCCGATGGAATACTCGTGAGGCGGCTCCTCACCTCGCAAGTGGCGCACGAAGTAATCCCAGGTACGGCGCAGGTTGTACGGTTCGTTCGCGTAACCATGCCCGCGGTTGGGAAAGACAATCGTGTCGAAATTCTTGTTGTGCTCAATGAGCGCGTCGATCACCTGTAGCGTCATGTTGGGGTGGACGTTGGCGTCCATGGTGCCGTACGAGATCAAGAGGTGGCCCTCCAGGTTCTGCGCATCGAGCTGGTTCGCCTGATTTTCGAACGAATCACCGTCGTCCGTATCCTCAAGCAGCCCCTGGTATTTCTCGCCCCAGTAGTACGTGTACCCGCGGTTATCGTGATTGCCTGCACTGGCTACGCCCACCTTGAAGAAATCAGGCTCCTGGAAGAGGGCGGTGGCGGTGGCATATCCGCCCCCGGAATGACCGTAGATTCCAACGCGGTCCGCGTCAATCCAGTCGTAGCGCTCGGCAAGTTGCTCCACGCCGGCGCGTTGATCAGGGATCCCGTTGTCGTTCATATTACCGTGCCAGGCCGTGTGGAAATCTTTGGAGCGGAACGGGGTGCCCAGCGCATCGATCTGTACGACGATAAAGCCGAGCTCGGCCAGCGCCTGCGCCTGACCGCGCGAGCTCACGCCAAAGCTTCGGGAGCCCACACTGCCTACCTGCGGGCCGGGATAGATAGATACCACCACGGGATACTGCTCATTTTCGTCGAAGTCGGACGGCTTAAACATGATACCGTAGAGATCCGTCTCGCCATCGCGCGCCTTCACAGTGAAGGGCTCGGGCGCCGTCCAGCCGGTCTCATGCAGTGCGTCTGCCGTGGCCTCTTCCAGACTCATGGCCACCTCGCCAGTGTGGGCATCGCGCAGCACGGTTACCGGCAGCTCCTGAAAGGTGGACCAGGTGTCAACCACGTAGCGACCCGTCGGCGAAAGATTCAGTGTATGGTCACCCTCATCCGGTGTCAGGTGCTGTAGGTTGCTGCCGTCAAAATCTACACGGTAGAGATGGCGGTGGTACGGATCGTGCCCCTCCTCCTTGCCGACCGCCGAGAACCAGATTACCCGCTCTTCCTCATCAACGCGAAGGACATCCAGCACATTCCACTGGCCTTCGGTGATGCGGTTTTTCTTTTGGCCGGTCTCCAGATCATGCAGGTATAGATGCCCCCAGCCGTCACTTCGCGTGAACCAGATGAACTCATCGGTATCGTGCAGCACGCGCCAGTTGGGCACCCCGCGCGAGGCCAGATTCGACTCAAAGAAGGGCTCGTCGGTCTCCTCGTACACATGGCGCACCTCTCCGGTGGATGGGTCCACGACACGGAGCGTTACGGTGGCGTAGTCGCGCGAGGTGGAGACGTACGCCATCACGTCGCCATGCTCGTGCCACTCGATGTCGGCCAGGTTTTGCCCGCGCGTGAGGCCGCAGCAGTTCGACGTCCGCTGATGGTCGGCGGGCGCATCGAGGCGGATGACCTCCTGCGACTCCACGTCGACGATTACACGTTCGAGCAGAGGTACCTCGTCATCCGCATCGCCGGGAATGGCATAGGGCCAAGCATCCAGCTCAGGCCGCCCAATCGTCGTGCGCAGCAGGTGCATATGGGGGGTGTTCCGTTCATCCTGCTGAAACGTCTTGATGCGCTTGCTGTCAGGCGACCATTTCAGGATCGGCGTGTCGCTGCGGGTCCAGCC
>SLED01000076.1 GCA_007124945.1 Salinibacteraceae bacterium
AGCATCCGCCTCCCGGAGCTTCGCGAGATCCGGGCGAGTCACCGGGCCCAGAATACGAATGGCAAGGCCGGGGCCGGGGAAGGGATGACGCCCCACGATGGCATCGGGCACGCCAAGCAGGCGACCAATATCCCGCACCTCGTCTTTGAATAGCTCGCGGAAGGGTTCGATGATCTCAAAATTTAGCTCATCGGGCAGCCCACCAACGTTGTGGTGCGTTTTGATTGTGGAAGAGGGCCCTTTAAATGAGACACTTTCGATCACATCGGGATACAACGTTCCCTGTGCGAGGTACTTTGGGCGGAAGCCAAGTTCTTCGGCCACGCTGTCGGTGGCTTCGTCAAAGACGTCGATAAACGTGTTGCCAATCAATACCCGTTTTTCCTCTGGATCCTGCACTCCCTCGAGGCGATCCAGAAAGCGATCTGAGGCGTCAACTGACTTCAGCCGAATGTGAAAGTGATCACGAAACGTTGTCTGAACCTGCTCCCACTCGCCTTTTCGGAGCACGCCGTTATTCACAAAGATACAGGTGAGCTGATCGCCGATCGCTTTGTGGATAAGCACGGCCGCCACTGAAGAATCAACCCCGCCTGAGAGACCGAGGATGACGTGGTTATCACCGACCTGATCGCGGATCTCCTCGACCTTCTCCTCTATGAACGAGGCGGGAGTCCAGTTGCCAGAGCACCCGCAGATGTTGAGTGCAAAGTTTTGCAGGATCTGCCGGCCATGATCGGTGTGGACTACCTCCGGGTGAAACTGCACTCCGAAGTGCGGGAGCTTACTGCTCCGAACGGCAGCGATGGGCGCGTTGTCTGTATGCGCGATGACGGCGTAGTCATCGGGTAAACGCGTCAGATAGTCGCCGTGGCTCATCCAAACCGTACTTCCGGACGGTACGCCAGCGAACAGCGCATCTGAGTCGTCGATGCGCAGGTGTGCACGGCCAAACTCACGCTGATCCGCCTGCTCCACCTCTCCTCCGCTGCTCTGCGCCATAGCCTGGAGCCCGTAGCAAATCCCCAGAACAGGCATTGGGCTACCATCCGGGCGCGAGAGGTGCAACAGACGCTCGTCAAGTTGAGGGGCGTCTTCATCGTAGACCGACCGCGGGCCACCCGAAAGAATCAGACCTCTGGGCTGCCGCTTCTTGACCTCCTCAAGAGGGGCGGTGCAGGGAAGGATCTCCGAGAACACTCCAGCTTCGCGAACACGTCGCGCAATAAGCTGCGTGTATTGCGAACCAAAATCAATTATCAACAACTGCTCGTCCATACGACCGTACCCGCTGCGCGAGCACCACTATCACAAAAACGTTAGCTGACCATGCTCTCATACTCATCAGCGGAGAGCAGATCCCCAAGATCTTCTGCATCATCGAGCTTGATGCTCAAAATCCATCCGTCGCCATAAGGATCCTCGTTGATAAGCTCGGGATTGCTCTCAAGCTGCTCGTTGAACGATGCGATTGTACCATCCACCGGCATAAAGAGCTCCGAAACGGTTTTTACCGCTTCAATGGTACCAAAAACGTCATCCTGCCCGAGCTCTGTACCGTCGGGTTCGACTTCCACAAAGACGATATCGCCGAGCTCGCCCTGCGCAAACTCAGTAATGCCGATCGTGGCCGTTTCGCCGTCATCCTCAAGTCGTACCCACTCGTGCTCTTCGGTATAGTAAAGGTCGTCTGGGAAGTTCATAGCGTTGATATTTCTGGATCCGGAGTGTAAAAGATATTGCGGCGTTCTAAGCCTGGAAATTAAGCTGCATCTGCATCAAATTCGAAGCTGTCCATAAACTTCGTGTCGAAGTCTCCTTCACGGAAGCGATCGTTTTTGAGCAACTGCAGGTGGAAGGGGATGGTGGTTTTTACGCCCTCCACGACGAACTCATCGAGTGCACGGATGCCCCGCCGGATGGCGTGATCGCGGCTGCGCCCGTGAACGATAAGTTTCGCTACCATCGAGTCGTAATGCGGAGGGATGACGTAGCCTGCATAAGCGTGGGTATCGACGCGAACACCGGGTCCTCCCGGCGGATGAAAAACGGAAATCTTTCCGGGTGAGGGACTGAACTTGCGCGCGGGATTTTCGGCATTTACCCGAAACTCGATAGCGTGCCCTCGAATCTCGTCGTGCCGGACGGACTCGCGCACGATGTTTTCTCCCATGGCCACACGAATCTGATACTCGATCAGGTCGCAGTTGGCTACCTCTTCGGTAACCGGGTGCTCTACCTGAATTCGCGTGTTCATCTCCATGAAATAGAAGTTGCGGTCGGCGTCGACAAGGAATTCGACCGTGCCGGCTCCCTCATAGTTGACAGCCTCGCCAGCCCGCACGGCAGCCTCTCCCATGCGGTCCCGAAGATCCTCCGTCATAATGGGGGAGGGAGACTCTTCAAGCAACTTCTGATGACGCCGCTGTATCGAGCATTCACGTTCGCCAAAATGAATGACCTTACCTTTCCCGTCGCCGAGCACCTGTATTTCTACGTGGCGCGGCTTGTCAACAAACTTCTCCAGGTAAACGCCCGGATTTCCAAATCCGGCTTCAGCTTCATTTCGGGCAGCCCGGTACAGATTGGGAAAGCTCTCTGCGTCGTGGCAAAGTCGCATGCCACGGCCACCGCCACCAGCGGAGGCTTTGATCATGACGGGGTAACCAATTTCCTCGGCGACCTCCTGGGCTGTTTTGAGGTCGTTTATCTCGCCCTCAGAGCCAGGAACGACGGGTACGCCCGCCTCGGCCATCGTAGCCTTGGCCAGTGCCTTATCTCCCATCCGGCTGATGGTATCAGGCGATGCGCCGATGAACTTTATGTCATGATCGGCACAGATGGCCGAGAATTCGGCGTTTTCAGCGAGAAATCCGTAGCCGGGGTGAATCGCATCAGCACCCGTCACTTCCGCAGCGGCAATGATACGATCTGGCCGGAGGTAACTGTCACGCGAGGCGGGAGGACCAATGCAGACGGCTTCGTCAGCAAACCGGACGTGCAGAGAGTCGCGGTCGGCGGTGGAGTAAACTACAGCGGTTTTTAGGCCCATTTCGTGGCATGCCCGAATGACGCGCAGGGCAATTTCGCCACGGTTTGCAATCAGAACTTTTTTTATCACGAAAAAAGAGGTGATTTAGGATACTCGGCGGCGGACACGTGGAATCACGCAGTAGCGATAACGAAGAGCGGCTGATCATACTCGACCGGCTCGGCGTCCTCGACCAAGATCTCTTTTACAGTGCCAGAAACCTCCGCCTCGATCTCGTTCATGAGCTTCATTGCCTCGATGATGCATAGCACATCACCCTCCTTTACGGTGTCGCCAACCTCCACGAATGGGTCCTCATCAGGAGCGGGCGCGCGGTAAAATGTGCCCACGATTGGAGCGTGGACCATTTCTCCTTCTGCCGGTTCATCGGTGTCAGCCTGAGCAGACGGAGAATCCTGTGCCTGTTGTGGCTGGTCTGGCGGTGTTGGAGCCTGGGTTGCCGCCCCTGCGCCCCCATGAGACGGCTGTGCCGCCTGCGGAGCAGGTTGCTGTACGGGTGCGCCGTACGCCGGGTATGGTGACGGATGGGGTAATCCGTAGGATGGAGCAGCCGAGGACTGCACGGTAATGTTCGGCGAGTTACGCCGCACCACCAGTTTGAAATCATCCTCCTCGATCTCTACTTCAGCAACACCACTTTCGGAAACAATCTTGAGCAGATCTCTGATCTTATCGATATCCATGCAGGAAAAGCGGATTTATTTTGTTGAATGCTTGGGATTGGCTGTGCTACGAGCTGGAAACTCTCTCCTGATATTCTCCGGAGGAGGTGCTCACTCGAATGACATCTCCTTCGTTTATAAACAGTGGGACCTGTACCGTGGCACCACTTTCCACCGTGGCGGGCTTGGTGGCTCCCGTGGCGGTATCACCCTTTAGTCCGGGATCGGTCTGCACGACTTCCACCTCAACATGTGGAGGGAGTACGGTGCGCAGCGGCTCTTCCTCCTCAGCGTAAAAGAGGATATCAACCATACCACCCTCTTTGATAAACTCCCGACCCTCCACCTTTTCTTCTGGCAGCGAGAACTGCACATACGTGTTGGTATTCATAAAGTGGAGGCCCAGCTCATCTTCGTATAGAAATTGATGGGGCCGACGCTCTACGCGGGCGGTTTCAACCTTCTCTCCCGCACGGAAGGTGGTATCTTGAACCCTTCCGTCGCGGACGTTCTTGAGCTTGGCACGCACAAACGCACCGCCCTTCCCGGGCTTCACATGTAAATACTCAACGATCTCCCAAAGCCCATCTTTCCATAAGATGTTCAGCCCGGGCCGAAAATCACTCGTATCAGCCATATCACTCGATACAGTTAAAGTGGAATTACGACAACCAGCGGGTGAATATATGGCCGGAGGCTTTCACGTTCCGGAATTACACCTACACACCGCTGATTACTGATGGCCGAGGCGGCGAAAACGCGTTAATAGCCGTGAAATACGGGCTCACTCATACAGTATTCACGTGCTACACGTGGTATCGCTGCCGCGCGGCTGCTGCAATATGCACCGTGAGCGCCTGCGATGCAAGCCCTATCGGAATGGCCGCTCCTGCTCAAGAACCTGCATGAGATCCGAGACGCCGACCGGGCCGTGGCGATACAGCAAGGGCTCGCCGTAGGTGGCACCAACGGTGTACCCATAGGTACGGGCCCGCGCTTCCACCCATTTGAAAAAGGAAGGATTGGAAACGAAGGTCTCCGGCTCTTCCTCGCGAGCCTCATAGTCAGGGTTGAAAAACTGCGACTTGAAGGCCTGCAACGCTTCGATGCGTTGCTCCCAGACCTCGGATACGTCTACCACAAACGTAGGCTCAAAGGGTACGGCCTGCATGTAGTGAAGCACATGGTGGGGGCGCCACGGCTCCTGAGGAGTCCCGTCGTCTTCGGTGGTGCTCAGCTTGCGCAGGCCCGCGTAGTACATCGCGTCTATGGAGAGACGGGCGGCCGCACAGTGGTCAGGGTGGCGGCACTCCAGGCTGTTGATCAGCACGACTGACGGGCGGTAGCGACGGATAACACGGACAACCGCTCGCTGATTGGCTTTCGAGTTCGCTATGTCACCGTCCGGCAGGCCGAGGTTTTCGCGTGCCGCCAGCCCGATGACCTCAGCTGCTGCCTTCGCTTCCTTCAGGCGTAGCTCGGGGGTACCGCGCGAGGCCATTTCTCCCCGCGTAAAATCGACAATGCCAACATCGTAGCCTGCATTGGCGAGCGTACAGACCGTTCCACCGGCGCACAGCTCTACATCATCCGGGTGGGCGGCAAGTGCGAGGACATCCAATGATTGGGCTGGCATGGAAGAGGGTCAGGAAGTACCGTTGGCTACGAAGTTTACGATGCGACCCGGCACGTAAATCTCCCGCTGTACCGTAGCGTCCTTCAGGTATCGCGCGACGTTCTCATCTGCCCGAGCCGCGGAGAGGACGGTTTCCTTCTCTGCATCGGGAGCCACCGCGACAGTGCCCCGCACTTTTCCGTTAACCTGCACGGCAATCTCCACCTCGTCACGCTTCAGGTATTCTTCGTTGCACTCAGGCCACGGCTCACGTGCGAGTGAGCGCCGATGCCCGTGCCGCTCCCAGAGCTCTTCGGCAATGTGGGGCGCAAACGGGCTCAACAAGAGCAGAAAAGGCTCCGCAATCTCTGCGGGCATGGAGTCCCACTTGTAGGCTTTATTGACAAACTCCATCATGCCCGCAATAGCGGTGTTGAAGCGCAGCCCCTCGATATCTTCGGTCACCTTTTGTATCAGGTGGTGCAGATCGCGCAGCTGGTCGCGAGAAGGCTCGTCATCCGTAGTGATGAGGGCGTCTGTTTCCTCATTTACCATCAGGCGCCAGACACGGTTTAGGAAGCGATGGACGCCCTCTACGCCAGAGGTGCTCCACGGCTTGACCTGTTCCAGCGGCCCCATAAACATTTCGTAGAGTCGTAGCGAATCGGCGCCGTACTGCTCCACCACGTCATCGGGGTTCACGACGTTGCCACGGCTCTTGCTCATCTTGTGCGCTTTGGCATCCACGCGAATGGAGGGGTCCTCTTTCAACACGTAGAACTCCCCCTGCTTCTTCACGTCGCCAGGGTCGACCAGACGCGCCCGCACCGGTTCGTTCGTATTGGCATCCATACCTGCGTGCACGCGTTCGGCCGAAACGGGCGTCCCTTCCGGACTGAAGTAGCGCGTGTATTCCATCTCCCCCAGTATGAGGCCCTGATGCACCAAGCGCTGGAACGGCTCTTTGGTCGATACGACACCCGCGTCGTACAGCACCTTGTGCCAGAAGCGTGCATAGAGCAGATGAAGCACCGCGTGCTCAGAACCTCCAACGTAGAGGTCCACAGGCATCCAGTATTTCTCTTTCTCGGGATCGACGAGTTGTTCATCATTGTCCGGATCGATAAAGCGCAGATAGTACCAACACGAGCCCGCCCACTGCGGCATCGTGTTCGTTTCTCGGCGTG
>SLED01000201.1 GCA_007124945.1 Salinibacteraceae bacterium
CGCACGAACACGCAGTTCATGACCGACTCCTCCGACGCTCTTCCCCGCGGAAAAAAATATAGCGCCGTTGCCGGCAATATCTGCTCAGGAAAAAGCTCGCTCACCCGTGTGCTCAGCGATTGTTTCAAGTGGAAGCCATTCTATGAGCGCGTGGATGACAACCCCTACCTGTCGGATTTCTACGACGACATGCGCCGCTGGTCGTTTAACTTGCAGGTGTTTTTCCTCTCCAGCCGGTTTCAGCATCAGAAAAAGATCGAGGAAACGCCCCACTCGGTAGTGCAGGATCGGTCGATCTACGAGGATGCTGAAATCTTTGCGCGCAACCTCTACGAGATGGGTCTGATGAGCGAACGGGATTACACCAACTATACGGAGCTCTTCCACATCATGACCTCGTACCTCCAGCCGCCGGATCTGCTGGTGTACCTCAAAGCCTCGGTGCCTACGCTGGTGAACCACATACAGACCCGGGGGCGCGACTACGAGAGCACCATCCGCATTGAGTACCTGCAGCGGCTCGGCGAACACTACGAGGACTGGATCGACCGCTACGACTTCGGGCCCAAGATGATTGTCGACGTAGATGAGCTCGACTTTGTGAATGATGAAAAGGACCAGCGAGAAGTCCTTGCCCGCATCGAAAGTCGGCTTTTTGGCCTCTTTGCCGACGAGTAATTTTGCTGAACGTAGGCGGCGCAAGGGCCGTACGATCTTCTCCGTAATTATCCACCGCTCAACCGGGTGCACGTGACGGAATTCGTCCGAACATGGCTTCTCCCGCGAGCACCTGTGGTCGGCTGCCTTGTGGTTCTACTGTGGTTGGCGCCTCCTCTGATTGCCGACGCCCACACGTGGGAGCTGACCATCGCTGCCCCGGATACGAATGACGTGCAGCCGCCAGCCGACACCCTTGGCATACCTCCGATTGAACTGGAGCTTCCGGCGGTGGAGGAGCGGGCTGTGGAAGACGAGGTTCGCCCGCCGCCGACGGGTCCGTGGGTCGGGTTTGCCAGGCCTACGACAGGGGTGCCAATCGACAGTTTGAAGCCGGCACGCCGGGCGCACTTCGAATACAAGGACTATCTGCGGAAGGTGCCGGGTTCATTCACGCACGACCTCGGTGGGTATGGCTGGCCCCACGGGTGGTCGCCGCTCGGGCTGCGCCCGGAAAGCGTTCCCGCTCTGCTCGATGATATGCCGTACAACGACCTCATCACCGGGCGCATGCGAATGGATCTGCTACCGCTCGCCTTCATGGAGCCCCTCCACGTCAGTACGTCCCGCCTTGGGGCCACGCGCGCTGTGCACGCGCATCTCCGCGATTTCGACTCTTCCGAGCCGCTAACCGAACTGCGCTACTTCACTGGCGATACCGGACTTCAGACTATCACCGCCTTACACACGCAGGAACGCGAGCTAACCATGCCGGGGGCGCGAGAGCCGGGTACCATCTATTTCCTGTTTGGCTACGGCGGCCATGCAGCCGACAATGAGTACAGCAACGCCCGGCTTTCCCGTAAGCGACAGACGCTCGGGCGCATCCGGATGGAGCAACGCACGTGGTCGCTGGATCTTAGAAATCTTCAGACGCGTCGCTCGAGAGGAGCGCACGGAGGTGTCGTACCGCTTACGGGGCAGCCGTTCAACGCTATCTACGTCCGGCCAATAGCGCAGGTGGACGATGGGCAGGGACAGGACCGAACTATCCGCAACGATCTCTCGGCTACACTGCGGGTGCGTACTCCCTGGGCTGCGCAGGAGCGGCCCTTCACAACGTCCGGGTACTGGTCATCCCAGACGTATCGGTATCGGACGGCCTCCGATACGCTCGAGGCGCGGGTCAACCGGTACGGGATGCGGGCGCATCAGGATTTCGCGTGGGGGAGGCACAACCTCACGCTCTCGCTCGATGCGTGGCACGATGCCGTGGATGACGCTCGGGGCTTTAGCAGCGAGCCATCGGACAAACAGCAGGTGCACGTACGTCTCCAGGATTCGCTTCGCGTTGCAGGCATCGGTGTCACGGCTTCTCTCGGGGGGATGTGGACAGACGAGTTCGTACCTACTGGGTCAGTTCGGCTTCAAAGTGTGCTTGGAAGAGTTCGGATACAGGGCGAAGCCTCCGCGGCGGCCGAGCCATTTTCTCTTGTAGAACAGTACGGCTTTGGCGAGTTGCAGCAGCCCCTGGAGTCCGGGGCGATCGTTCCGCGCGTCTACTCGGGTGGAGCCCGCATCGCTACGACTGCGGGACCGTTTGACGTGGCCGCGTTCGGGCATCTA
Source organism: Salinibacteraceae bacterium (assembly GCA_007124945.1). Taxonomy (GTDB): domain Bacteria; phylum Bacteroidota; class Rhodothermia; order Rhodothermales; family Salinibacteraceae; genus Tc-Br11-B2g6-7. The sequence continues at coordinate 2,284 of SLED01000201.1, forward strand.
ACGCAGCGAACGAATCCGGTAGAGTTATTTGCTATCCCAGACGAGGAAGCCGACATCGATCTGAATCCGTTCGAGCTCTTCTTCCCGGCGTCAGCGGAACTGCAACAGGATGGGACGGGCCAGCTCATCGGCACGGCCGGGCTTGACGTCGGATTCCGCCGACTGGCCGAGCGGGGCATCTACGCAACGATTCAGCCGACAGCGTTTGAGTTTCTTAATCCGAACGCCTCCGAACTCCACAGCCGCGCTGCACAGGCATTACCCGATCTGTTTGCCGAATGGCGCCTCGGCGCTCGCTACAAAATCTTCCAGGAAGATCTTGATCTGGACGCATCGCTTCGGGGGCGGGTCTGGACAGCCTTCACCGGCAGAACGCTCTTCGAGCCCACAGGCACGTTTGGTGTTGCAGAGGTGGGCAGTCCCACGTTGGGTCCCTCAGGCACGCTCGATCTGGTGTTGGAGGGCGGGCTGCGTGGAGCGACGCTATTTGTTGCATTCGAAAACCTGCTGAGCGGCACCGACCTCACTCCGGGCAACCTACTGGTACCCATCAACCCCCTACCCGAGCAACGCTTTCGCTTCGGTGTCTTTTGGCCCATCCGGGGGTAAGCATCAACGAGACTACCAATTATGGAGCAATTAATGTATGTTAGCAACATGAAACATCGATGCGCCGGATATTCGCCATTTTTGTTTTCCTGCAGACCGACGATACAGAAACGCTGCGTGTATGCATCAGCCAGCACACGACGCACGTATCGCGCAATTTGACCATTGCGTCATTCGCATGCTGACCCATGAGTGATCACAAAAAAGACGACGGTATTCACTGCTCCTTCTGTGGCCGCACGGCGCACGAGGTGAGCTCTATGGTGGCAGGGCCGGACGTGTACATTTGCGACCGGTGCATCCACGACGCCGCCGGAATCGTCAGAAACGATCTGCAGGCGTACGCGGGAGATGAAGACCGACCCAGAAAGCACGAGCGCCACCTCCCTCCCCACAAAATAAAGGAAGCGCTCGACCAGTACGTGGTAGGGCAGGATGCGGCAAAAAAGGCGCTCTCGGTGGCCGTGTACAACCACTACAAGCGCGTCGAGTCGTCTGACTTTGTGTACGACTATGCCGATGTTGAGATCGAGAAATCCAACATCCTCCTGATCGGGCCGACCGGGACGGGGAAAACGCTCCTCGCCCGAACGCTGGCGCGGGTGCTGGATGTGCCGTTCTCTATCTCTGATGCTACCGCGCTCACGGAAGCAGGCTATGTGGGGGAGGACGTGGAGAGCATCCTTTCTCATCTCTTGCAGGCTGCAGACTTTAACGTGGAGCAGGCCGAGCATGGAATCATCTACATCGACGAAATCGATAAGGTGGCCCGGAAGGCCGATAATGCCTCCATTACGCGCGATGTCTCGGGAGAGGGCGTGCAGCAGGCGCTGTTGAAGATCCTTGAAGGAACCACGGCCGGCGTGCCACCCAAAGGAGGGCGGAAGCACCCGGAGCAAAGCCTGGTCAACATCGACACCCGAAATATCCTCTTCATCTGTGGAGGGGCTTTTCAGGGGCTGTCAGATATCGTCGCGCGGCGCGTAAGCCGTGGCACCATGGGTTTCCTGGCTGACCATGAGCCGAAGATCAATCGGCGGGACGCGGCCATGCTCCGCTACGTGGAGCCGGATGACCTGCTGAAATTCGGGCTGATCCCAGAGATGGTAGGGCGCTTGCCCGTTATCGCCACGCTGGATTCGCTGGATGACCAGGCGCTTAAGACGATCCTGACCGAGCCGCGAAACGCCCTGGTCAAGGAGTACCAGAAATTACACGCCCTTGATGGCGTAAAGTTGCAGCTGGATAAAGACGCGCTGGATGCAATCGCCGAGCGCGCCCGCGCCCGGGGAACGGGGGCTCGTGGGCTTCGGGCAGTGATGGAGGAGGTAATGCTGGATGCCATGTTTGAGCTTCACAAACGCTCGGACGTGGGCGTCTGCCGGATTACAGCTCGTGTCGTACGTGAAAAGGTCCAGCCAATCTTCGAAGCACGTAAGGCCAGCGCGTGATATCGCGACACATTGCATGGCACGGGACCATCTCACCCGTAGATATTCTGTAACGATTTGACAGGATGAAAGCCGTTGCAGCAGGGGAGGGCACGACCCGGGTGGCGGGCGTAAGTGGTTGCAGAACAGTGGTGTACGGGTTGTGTCAGCCGCCCGTCTGAGACGCATTAGCCGGATCAGGCTGTGCCGGCCGAAGAAAGTCGCCGCCAACTTTTGCCCTTTAATTCTGCCTTAATTATAATGTAGAAGGCATGTAAGCGCTTACAGCTTGCGCATCCATTAGAGACGCTTGTGGCGGCCTTCCGGCTTTCGCACTATATCCGCAGGATGGCCTGAGACAGGGCCGGCGTCGCATCTACGTTTTCGTGTGCACACCAAACTTTATAAAGTCTCATTCCATGATGAATCTACTACCACGCCGCATCGCACTCCCGCTGGCTGGTCTACTTGTGCTCGGACTCCTTTCCGTGCTCACAGCCTGTGACGACGAAACCGTAGCTCCCCGGGTGACTGTGCCGGAGTTCGACACCCCCGAGCCCGCCGAGGTGCTGCTTGAAGTGCCTACAGACGAGGCGAGCGCCACGAGTGAAGAGATCACCGTGGATTACCGCGGACTGGACGCAGTTCCTGATATAGAGGCCTCTGTGGACGGAGACGTTGGTTCGCTTGAAGTCGTTGGTCGCTCCGATAGTGGCTCGCCGGATGAGGGCAGCGTATCATTCGCATTGTCTTTTAGCTATCCAGATGCATCTGTAATCGACCCTGCTGAAGCTACGGTCGAGATTTCTGGATTCAACGAGGAGCTAAACCGCGGTGCCAGTGCCTCGATAAACGTCGACATCCAAAAAATACTGCCAGAGGTCACCTCCGACCAAACCAGTCTGAGCTTTGAAATTCCAGAGGGTGAGACCGCCAGCGAAGATCGGGAGCTGGTAGTCTCGTACCGGTCTCTGGATGATGTTCCAACCTTTGAGCTGCAAAATGAAGAAGGTCCGGGTGAGTTCATCGTTGAAGCTGGCGAAAGCGAAGGCTCGGCAGAAGATGGAAGCACCACGTACATTATCAGATACGAATCGGATGACGTAACGACAGAGTCAACAGCCGATCTCGTATTCGAAGGTTCAAATGCCAACCTTGAAATGGATGCCACCCACACGGTTGCTCTCACGGGAAGTGGAGAACTACTGGGGGTTGATGGCCAGGCTGGCGTGAACACGGATTTCCTAAACGTAGCCGATTACGAGGAGCGGTCAATTACAGAATTTGGCCCGTTACTCGGACCGGCGAGCTCCGAGATCGTCCGGGATGCACCTGCTGAAGCGGGGGGCGCCGAATCCCTCTCCATCACGGGGCCACTTGGTAGTGGCGTTACACTTGAGCGTGAAGCGCAGCTGAATGGAGTAGATCGGTTCTCGTTCTATGCCAAGGGAGACCCGGATCGGATTGTTGATCTGGAGTGGACCTTCAGGGACGATGCTGGCGGAGAAGCTGAGTTCACACAAAGCCTGGAGCGAAATGCGCCGTGGCTCTATTACGAGGTCTCCGCTGAGGAAGCAGGCATTGATATGCTGAACGGTAACCTCGTCGAAATTGATGTCGAAATCGGGCGGATCTCGGAGGATGATGAGGTTACCTTCCTTATCGACGACCTCAACTTCGGAAACGAAGACGGCACGCTGTTCTCCTACTTTGATTTTGATGAAGCGACTTTCAACTACGAGTTTGGTGATTTCTCGCGTGACTTTACCAATGACGTCGACCCAGACTCATACGGGACGAGAGCGCGGACCAAGACGGGCAATGACGATGACGGTGGAACTGGTTTCGGCTTTAATTATGACTGGATAGGCCTGCCAGATGCTGATCTTGAGAATGACGTGCTCAGCATGCGCATCGGAAACGTCTCGGATGACTTCACACTCTTTATCTTCCTCGAGACCCGCGGAGACATTGGCGGATTCGTCTTCGATAGCGGAATTGAGATATCCATTCCGGCGGGCGCTGAGTGGGAAGTCTACGAAGTACCCCTCGGCCAGCTTGGTGATGATGCCTCTGCGCTCGACTCGCAAAATGGAGAAGGAGCGCTGAGAAATGTAGGGTTTGAAATCCGCGACGCGTCAGACGACGTGACGTTCTTCATGGATGACATCCTCATCCGCCGCGGCAATTAATC
>SLED01000095.1 GCA_007124945.1 Salinibacteraceae bacterium
CAACCAAGGATGCGTAGCGTATGAAAGTACTCGTGACTGGCGCCACTGGGTTTACAGGTTCAAGACTCGCCGGAAGGCTTGTGGAGGCAGGGCATGAGGTGAAGGCCCTGTGCCGCCCCGGATCGACGATCGATCCTCTCATCGAACAGGGCATTCAGATCGTTGAAGGTGATATCACGGACCCTGACGCCGTAGCCCGGGCCGTCAAGGGAGTCGAGAAGGTCTACCACATTGCGGCCTGCTTCCGCACGGCTGGGCACACCGATGATTACTACCGTGCGGTGAATCGGGATGGAACAGGGCACGTGCTTGAAGCCGCTCGTCGTTACGGCACCGAGCGAGTGGTTCATTGTTCAACGGGAGGAGTGCATGGGCATATCGAGCCTGAGATCGCTCCCGCGGACGAAACGACTCGCTTCAATCCCGGAGACATCTATCAGATCACGAAGCTTGAGGGAGAGCTTCTAGCCCAGGAAGCGATCAAGAGCGGTCAACCTGTAACAATCTTTCGTCCGGCCGGAATTTATGGCCCAGGAGACATGCGCCTTCTGAAGTTGTTTCGAGCCATACAGAACCGGTGGTTCGTCCTGTTTGGAAAAGGGAATGTACACTTCGGGCTCGTGTACATCGATGATCTTGTAGATGGAATCATCTTGTGTGGGGATTGCGATGAAGCTCTGGGGGAGACCTTCATCCTCTCCGGGCCCGAGTCGATGCCTCTGCGAGACATGGTACATGCCATAGCCACGATACTTGAGGTTGACCCTCCCAGGTGGCGATTTCCGGTCGGCCCTCTCCTCATAGCTGCAGCATTGTGCGAGGCGGTCTGCGTTCCACTTGGGATCGAACCTCCACTGCACCGGCGGCGAGCCCACGTCTTTGTCAAGAACCGTGAGTTCACGCATGCGAAAGCAACTAGACTCCTGGGCTATCGACCCGAAATTCACGCTGAGGAGGGTCTGCGAAGGACGGCATTTTGGTACTTCGAGCAGGGCCTTCTGGATGGTCCGCCACCGAAGGGGTTGACGGATTCCCTCTTGAACAAGGAAGCTGGCAAAGGCCCGTAGCGAGGAACTTGGGAATGTTGTCCAAGGACACCCAAAACTACCCAGGTGGGGGCCACCCAGTTGTATCCTCCCCCTCCGTCACGACAAGGTCTTCTCTCGTCCTTTGCTCGCGAGTGCGGAGGCGGATTGCTTAGCCAGGGGAGCCCGTGGAGCTCCCGCAGCGGGTAGCTGGGGCCAATTCAGTGGGGCGCACGTATCCAGGGTTTGGCAGTCGGAACCGCAGCGATGTGGACGTCACAAACTATGCATCGGGTCCGGGGTGCAGCGCATCTCAGGGAAGAGGCGAGTCATCTTGACGAAGTCGTACGGGGTCTTTTTCATCAGTGGCGATCCGCTCGAAAGCAGTTTGCTGTCGGGTGTTGATGCACCGATAGATCCGATTGGAATCCCAGCTCAGCTCGGTATCCAGTACCAGTTCCACGCCCTGGCCGAATAGCCCCTGATTGATTTCCCAGACGGCCTTCATTTCGCCTGTAAACCGGGAGCTGAAATTGAAGTAGATGTCATCGAAGTAGATCACGCATCCTGTAGGGATGAAAGCGATGAGCTTATCGAAGATATCCCTGGTGGAGGAGTAGTAGTCACAATCGACCCAGATGAGCATCGGTGGATGCTGTCTGAGCGTTTCTAGAAATTCATCAGTAATTGTCTGATCGAATGTTCCCTTGTGCAACTGGAAATTCCGATATTTTTTCTGGCAATAGCTGAGTAAATTTTCGTATCTTCCCTTGAAATGGCCTTCGCTCCATCCGCCTCCGGTGACCAGACTGTGATCTGCCTGGCTTGTTTTGTCGGGCAAGCCTTCGAAGGTATCGAAACCATGGACTCGGATACGGTCTTCCATTTTCAGATAGCGCACAGCATAGAGTTTTTTCGTGAATGAATAACCGTCTGCCACGCCGAATTCGAGGATCGAGAAATTGCCTTTGTAGTTGTTTTTGAATTCCCTGATCACCTCGTAGATGTGGTCCATGCGGTAAAAGCCGTTGACGATTTTGCGCAGGAGTTTCCGTGGGGCGAGGATGAGATTGAGGTAGAGAAATGTTTTCAAATACGTTCCGGGGATTACCCGGCCTATGACTTTCAGCGTCGTGATCAAAAGACTGTCCACTTTCTTCATGGATCATCTCCTTCGATGAACAGTTTCAGGAAAGGGGGCATGTACTTGACGCCACCATCCCGACACGTAGCGGTCACTCGCTCCGCCTTCCCCGGCCGGTGCCCTGTTCGAGGGAGGCTTGAGACACGGACTCCATCTGGAGCGCCTGTTCGAGAAGGCGATAGAAGAGGAGAGCTCGGGGAACGCTGGATGTTTACCCACATAGTAGGGGCACACTTCGAATCGAGGCCAGCTTCGGTAACCATCAGCCGCCGTTGTCGCGCGCCGGGCGCCCAGCGGGATGGGTGTAGAACAGCACCGCGCCTGGCAGGATCGCAACCGTCGAGACGGCGAAATTCGCCACAAACAGCGCTACTGCGAGCTCCGAACTGATGCCGAACAGGACAAGCATGAGGATGGCCGATCCCTCCCCCAGGCCCCAGTTCTCGAGAATCCCGGTAAGCCTCCGAACGAACAGCGCAACCGCCAGGATGGCATAAAGCGCGAGGCTGTCCGTGGCGATTCCCAACCCCGCCGCAATCAGTCCCAGCTTGGCCAATTGCACGCCGTGTTCCGCGACGGCGAGAAGGCCATTCTGCAAGAGCACGCCGAACTTGTCCCGATACTCCAGCAGCGAGCGCGACACCTTTCCAAGGATCCGCTCTAGAGGCCGCAGGAACCGCCATCGCTCCATCAGGCGCAGCAGGACTGCCCTGCCCGCCTTGTGCGCGGGAGCAAAGAGCGCCAGCGCTACCGCGGCGAGCCCGGCGAGGAGCGCGGTACCTGTCACTGCCAGAATCAAGGTCCGGTCGACATCGGCCGGCAACTGGCTGCCGAGATAGAAAAGCCCCACCAGGGCAAGTGTCACGGAAGCCAGTAGGGCGATGAGTTTTTCCAGGACCAGCGCACTCACGGCGAGACCGCCGGGAACGCCCGCCAGCGATGCAAAATAGGCACGCACGACATCGCCACCCAGCGCCGTGGGTACGATCCGGCCACTGACCACCGCCTGATAGTAGATCCTGAGTGCAGTAGGGAACGACAACCTCGCGCCCCCCGCCAGCACCAGATGGCGCCACTTGTAGGCCATGAGAAACCGGTCGCAGGTGGCGAGGGCCAGCGCCGCGAGCAGGATGTTCCCGGGCAGGGACAATAGTGCGTTGGCCACCGACTTGAGGTCGACCCAATAAGCAATTCCCGCCAAGACGGCGATCGCAATCCCGACATGCAGCCAGCGTTTCTTGCCGGCGTCGGCGCCAGGCGCTTCGGAATCAGGCTTAGGCACGAAGCAATGAGGTATACAAGGCCGCGTGGCGGTCGACGAATTCCGTCTTCGAGAAACAGGCCAAGCTCGTCGGCAAGGCGTTGGCCTGGTAGTGCTGATAACGATCCTTCAGCTCCAGGATCGCAGTGCGCAGCGAGTCGATGGTAGGTTCGAACACGACACCGCACTGCCTCTCTTCCATGAGCCCGGCAAAGGACGTTACGCTGCTCAAGAGCAGCGGCTTACCATGCGCAAGCGAATGCAGGCCGCTACGCGGGCAAGGCTTGAGGCTGTTGTGGGCCAACCCCGGCAGAATGATCGCATGCGCAGCATCGTACATCGCCTCCATGTCCGGGACGAAGCCCTCGATGATCTCCACATTGGTGACGCCGGCTTCCTCCACCAGCGCCTTGACCCGTTCCGGCCGCGCGCGCCAGACGAACCGAAAATGCACATCGGGAAGCCGCTTGGCCACCTCCACCATAAGGTAGATCCCACGTGACAAGAGGTTCAGCTTCTGGAGCGGGCTGCTGGCGAAAAGGATGGTGAACGGCCCGCTCGGGATTCGCGTCGACATGGGCTTGATGCCGGGATAGATCAACTGTACACGCTCGGGCGGTAGCCCCAGTTGCAGCATGAAATCCTTGTGGCGCTCCGATTCCACCACGATGCAGCGGAATGCTTTCAGCTTTTCCGCGTTCTTTTCGATGCTGTCAAGCGGTGATGCGCCCTTGGCGATGGTCAACACGGAATTGTCCCGTCGAGCCAGGAGGCGGGGGAGGAGGGGCGTGCTGGCCGAGGCAAAAAGATGGTTGATCGCTGCCGCATTCGCCGACCGCAGCATCAAGGGAAGTCCGAGGAGCCCGAGCGGCAACGGCAGGTGCTTGTCCCTACCACGAAAACTGATCTTGTCACCGCGCTGGTCCAAGCTGATGATACGCGTGCCAAAACGATCTCGCAGCGAGGTGGCGAGCAGCTTCACTTCCTTCGAAACTGCTTCCCATTTCGGCATGTAATTGAACATCCAGTAGATCACCTGCGGTCGGGGGCCTGCACGACGATCCTTGGCCGTGTCACGCGTCAACGAGGCGGAGTGCTGCGACGAAGCGCTCATTGATCGTTGCATCAGTCTGAGAAGGATGGCGCGGGGTCCTCCCGGTCGCCCCGGCGAGAGCGGAGTCCTTCCAGCTCCTCCAGCACCATCCTACCCTGGGCCTTGTACCGGAGGCCAATCCGGCCGGTTTCGTATGTCCGCACTTCCGCATCCAACTCCTCGCATACCCGCGCCCGCTCCCGGAGCAACCCGGATCCGTCGGTCTCACGCACCTGTCAGCCCGCCGGCTGGGAAATGCGGCCGTTCTCTCCTTCCGCATTCCCGTTGAGTGTCTCACCTACCTGCAGATAGAAGTCCCTTAGGCGCTCTCGAAAGCGATCCGTGCCGTACTCCCTGCGAACGAACTGCTGGCCCCTGCGGCCCAGCGTCGTGGCCGCCGTCGGGTCGGCCAGGAGGCGGGAGATCCCGTCCGCCAGGCTCTCCGGTACCGGCTCGACCAGGCAGGCCACCTCGTCGGATAGAACCTGGGTGTGGGTGGGAAGCCGCGTAGCCACCACAGGTTTCCCCGATTCCAGGTAGCTGTAGATCTTCATGGGTGTATTGATCCCCTGGAGCCGAGGCGACACGAGAACATCGGACGCGGCGAGCACCGCCCCCAGGTGCGCCAGAGGGCGAGGACCCAGAAAGGTGACACGGCCATTGGGAACCAGGCGGTCCACCTTGTCCTCGTACGTTCGGATGTGGTCCGGACTCCCGCCGACCACCACCAGGTGGGCCTCCGGGTGGGCGCGAGCCACCAGGGCGAATGCCTCGACAAGAAGATCGATGCCCTGGTATACCTGGAGGTTCCCGACGTAGACCACTCGGGGGCCGCTCAGGGCAGTCATGTACGAGGCAGGTGAGGGCGACTCACCTTCGTTGAGCGGAGTGTCGGGCAGGTGCGTCACGTCGTTGCGGGCACGATGCTCCCGGGCCACATCCACCAGAGCCGGACAGACCGCCAGGACGCCCAGAGCATCCCGAAGAGCAGCCGCCTCCAGCCGCTCGAAGAGCCCTGCCGCACGCGCGTAGAAAGAGCCCTTCTCACGCAATTGCGCGCTGAGGTGCGAGTCCATATCGTAAATGAACGGCACCCCGTACCGCGACTGAGAGAGCCTCCATGCGATCAGGGCACCGTCTTCGACTCCGTGCATCACATCGTATTCTCTTGAGCGAAGCATCCGACGGGCTGTCCATGCGATGCGTCCGTCGTAGATGAGTTTCTGCCATGAGGGACCGATGGGGACCCCCTTTATCCCCGGGATTTCGGGCACCCTGTGCACGGTAACGTTGGGGATCTCCACGTCCTCCCCATGGGGAAGGGTGAGGAGATCCACCTGGTGACCCTCCGCTCCCATCACCTCAGCCGCCATCCGCACGGCGATGGGGGTTCCCCGATCGCTGAAGAACGGCTGGGGGGCGATGAGCAGAATGCGAAGGTATTTCACGAGCGTCGCCAATTTCGAGGGTCACCCCTGAGGTTCCGTCGAACTCCCCGGATGTTCCAGGGTTGAACGATTTATAGGTTGTACGTGGAATGCATGCGCTATCGGCCTTTTGTTGCAAGATGCGTGCTTTGATGGTAACCCTCGCCGGGAATGCATGGTCCAATTCCTGCATCCGGTTAGCGGCAACCCCGGGTTCCGTGCTTTCAGAAGCCTTTTCGCCTTGTCCAGCGCTTGCATCATGAAGCGACCCATCGAGCTTTCGATCGTGGTTCCCCTCTTCAACGAGGTGGGCAACGTGGAGCCCCTGGTGGCACGGGTCAGGGATGCCATGCGGTCGCAACCTTCCTGGGAGCTGCTCCTGGTCGATGACGGGAGCACGGACGGGACGGCGGAGCGAATCGACGCCTTCGGCAATGACGATCCTCGCATTCGACCTGTCCACCTGGCACGAAACTACGGGCAGACGGCCGCCATGCAGGCCGGCTTCGATCAGGCCAGGGGGCGTGTC
>SLED01000025.1 GCA_007124945.1 Salinibacteraceae bacterium
GCCCATCTGGGAGAACGCCCCTGCTGCCTGTCCCATCGCTGCTGCAGGCCACAGCACCGCAACCGCGACGAACGCGGCGAGGGTGAAGATATACCGGAGGTAGACCCGCATTAAACGTTCACGTTATTCAAGGACAAGGATTTTCCCGCGGACGCGCCCGTCGTCGGAGTCGACGGTGTAGAAATAGGGCCCGTTGGCTACACTCGCTCCATTGCGATCCGTACCATCCCACGAAATCTCGTTTCTGCCCGATCCAAAGGATTCCCCTTCAAGCTCCCGAACGAGGTTCATCCCAAAATCGAAGATGCGTACGCGCACGCTGCCTGCACGCTCAAGATCGAACCGGATGCGCACCTCGTTGTCGCGAGCCGGCGAGTAGGGGTTGGGATAGGCAAACGCCTCGACGTCAGGTACGAGTTCGCGCGGGGTAACTTCGGAGGCTTCGTCCGTTGCGAGTGGCACATCGGCGCGAAACAGCCGCCAGGTGCGGCCGTCATCCGAACTCCGAAAAAGCCCATCATCCGTGCCTATCCAGATCGCGTCGTCGATCGTATCAACGGCAAACACCTCCGTGCCCTCTCGCACGCTGCGGTTGGGGTCGTCAGGCGTGAGAAAGCGACGCGTGGTAGTCCACGAACGCCCGCCATCGGTGGAGGTGAAGAGTCCGTTCGCCCCCGCTGCGTAAACGGTGTCATCCCGAAAGGCAAAGTCGTAAATGGTCTCTCCAGCCAGTGTTCGCTCGAAGGTCTGACCACCATCCTCTGTAAACGCGACCCCCGCTATCTCATCAGCCTCCACAGCGGGGCGGGTGGCCATCCAGATGGTGGAGGTGGTTTCGGTGCGCTGCTCCGCGAGACGGAAGACCCAGCTTCCGGATAACCCATCCGGCGTGCCATCGAACCCCCGGCGCTCCCACGCTCTGCCGTCATCGGACCAGTTAACACCGCCAACAGCACCGGCCCACACGCGACCATCGGCATCGACTAAAACATCGTACACCTGAAAGTTGCGGCCCGCGAAATCCTCCTCAGCCGGCCCAATGGGCTGCGGGAAAAATGGAAAGTCGTACTCGATTTCCGGCGAGATAGAGTCGAGTGTATCGGGCGGGAGGACGACGCGCTCCCACGTCTCGGCGTTATCTGTAGAGCGACGGAGCCCCGCGCGGACGTTCGCGCTCCAGATGGTACCAGTTGACGGATCCACCGCAACGCCACGAGGGGGCGTGGAGGTCGGGCTCGTGATGGGCAGCGACTCCAATTGCGACACGCCAAAAACTGTAACAGTGTCTTCGGGAAGATCGAAGATGCCTGTTGTGGCGGGGTCGTCGTCCAGTGGAGGACGGGGTGAGCGGTACGCCCACGACCGGCCGTCATCCTGTGATACAAGAAAGCCCTCGGCCACGGTAATACGCTGTGCGGATGCCCCGCGCGCCCTGATGCGGTCGCCCAGCCCAGCAACGAGGGTAGAGCCAGCACCGCTCATCGAAAACGCGCGCCGGCTGTGGCCGCCGAGGGAATCGGCGTCCGTTGCCATCCAGGATTCTCCTGCGTCGGTGGTAAGACTAAGAAACGGCCCTACCCAGAGGGTATCTCCACGCGCGAGCATCATCTCCACACTGTTCTCGAGAATGCCGGGCGCGGGCACCAGTGCTTCGGCTTCGTCAACCGATGCGGGCCGTTCATGATGGTCCTGTGCAGCTGCTCCCTTTGCAAACACGCACCCAAGAAGCACCACACCGACAAAGCAGACGAGAGCTCTCATTCTGTATCCTCCTCCGGGCCGACGTACCGGAAGGTGGCTCGTGCCGGTGGCCCTTCCCGCCCGTCAGCGGCTACCGGCTCAACGATAATGGCGTAATACCCTTCATTTTCGGCAGCGATGGTCAGGTCCAGCTCCGTTGAAAACGAATCGTTCTGCCCATCCAGCACCCCCTGAACCAGCGTGCCCGACAGAGGCGGGACCCCGACCACGGCCAGTCGAACCTGTAGAGCAGACTGCAGAGGATCTTCCAGGTCACCCTGCAGGACCACGGTGCCCCGCAGCGTATCCTCCTCAATTCTCCAACCGTCTGGTAGTGCGTTGGCTTCGACGCGCTGAGGCTCAAATGAAAGAGCGGTAACCTCCGGCGCAGGCGTGAGGCGCGGCTCCGTCGGGCCGGGCGGCGCATCTCCACACGCCCCTACCCAGAAGGCAGCGCAGGCCAACCCAACGATCAGTATTGCGCGCATCATTCAAACAGAGATCAGGTGATGCCTTGCTACTTACGACCTACGCAAAGTAGAACGGCTTCAGACTAAAACACAGCATAAAGATGATGATATTCAAGATGCCAAGCCAGCGACGGGTGGGCGTCAATGGCTTGTACTGCAGCACGGGCGGGTGGTCCGTTTTGATAAGCGCCATGATGAGTAGGCACCAGATGAACCAGCCGGAATAACCCAGCGCCTCGCCCATCGGCTCTATTGAGATGGCCACCGCAGTGAAGAGGAGCGTCGAGACAAGCGCCGGCAAGATGAGCCAGATGTCCTTCTTGAAGAGGCTACGCAGGAAGAGGTACAGAATGAGCGCGACGGTAGCCCAGGAGGCGAGGAAAGCAAACGGCCCGGCATCATAGCTCGCAGCCAGGGCCTCTATCTCCGGTCCCAGTTCAAGCATAAATCCGATAGAGCCCGAAACCAGCAACACCGCTACAAAGCCGCGAGCGATGCGGCCATGCCATTCTTTTCCAACGAGGGCATAGAGAATATGCCCGCCGTCCAGTTGCCCCACCGGCAGCAGGTTCAATGCGGTAAAGAACAGCCCGAGCCACCCGGCAAACAGGTACGGGTAGTGGTACATCTCATACATGGGTGGTACATCCTGGAAGAACTGCGTCAGCATCCAGTACAGGGGCGTCTGCCCCACCACAAGCGTCATTCCCGCCATCGGGTCGTCGGGATCAGGCTCCGGCATTTCGGCCGGGAAGGTGCCGTGCTCGCGGATGTAGTCGTTCACGAGCTCATGCCCGGGAAGATCGAGCATGTAGGTAGGCGGCGGCAGCGTAAAGAGGCCATAGAGCAAGATACCAACCGCCGCAACAAACCCCGCCAGCGGTCCGGCAGCTCCCACATCGAAAAGCTTCTTCAGGCTCGGGATGGGCTCACGGATGCGGATGACCGCCCCGAACGTACCAATCGGATTGAGAATGGGAAATGGTATGTAATACGGCAGGGAGGTAGCTATCCCGTGGTATTTTGCCGCGAAGTAGTGACCAAATTCGTGTATCGTCAGAAAGAGCAGCAGCGAACCACCGAACCGGAGGCCATCAGCCAGCATGGTGGGGGTAAGCCCGATGCCGAGCACAGAGAAAAGTGCTGTTTCCGCTTCGTAGATGTAGAAGCGGCCGGTCATCTGAATGCCCGCAAAGATCGTTGAGGCGAGCGTCAGCGCGAAAAGCAGCAGATGCAGCCAGTAGCGGTCTTTGGCCTTCTCGCGCCGGGCAGTACGGGGAGGCGGCCCACTGCGCGTATGAAAGTCTGACGGTTCGTTTCGCGGTTCCACGGAATGGAGGCTTGAACAAAAAATACAGCCCTGCGAAGGCTACTGACACGGCTCACGCGAACGCGACCCTTCCTACGAAGATTCATCCCGTGCTAACGGCTTACGAGAGCTGATGCAGCGCCGTCTCCACGCGGTCCAGCGCTGCTTTCAGGTCGTCCATCCCGGTGGCATACGACAGCCGCATTCCACTCGGCATGCCAAAGGCCTCTCCATGAACGGTCGCTACGAAATGATCCTCCAGCAGATGCAGACACAGCTCCTGGCTTGAGTTGATCGGGCGGCCATCCGGGGTGGCGGTGCCGTGAAAGGCAGAGACGTCCGGAAAGGCGTAGAAGGCGCCTTGCGGCACCGGACACGTTACGCCATCGATGGCGCTTAACCGGGAGACCACAAGGTCGCGGCGCTCTTCAAACGCTCGAACCATCTTCCGTACAGGCTCCTGATCCATGGTAAGCGCAGCGATACCCGCCTTCTGCGAGATACTGCACGGGGCAGATGTAAACTGCCCCTGAATCTTAGCTGCCATCGATGCAATCACTTTGGGCCCTGCCAGATAGCCGAGGCGCCATCCTGTCATCGAATAGCCTTTTGAGAAGCCATTCACGGTGATGGTACGCTCCTTCATCCCCGGGAGCGAAGCAAACGCGACGTGTGGGGTGCCGTACGTGACGTATTCATAAATCTCGTCCGACACCACAAAGACTTGTGGATGGCGCTGCAGTACTTCAGCCAGTGCCTCCAGTTCTTCCCGCGTGTAGACGGCGCCCGTCGGGTTCGATGGTGAGCAATGCACAAGTATCCGCGTGCGCGGTGTGATAGCATCCTCCAGCTCCGTAGGCGTCAGCTTGTAGCCGTTATCCACTGAAGTTTGGACGATCGCGGGCTCACCGCCTGCCATACGCGCCATTTCCGGATAGCTAACCCAGTACGGCGCCGGAATGAGCAGTTCGTCGCCCGGACGCAGCAGTGCATTAATTGTAAGCGCGAGGGACTGCTTCGCCCCGCTGGAGCACACGATTTGGTCCGGTGCGTAGGAGAGTCCGTTCTCCCGCTGCAGCTTCGCTGCGATTGCTTCGCGAAGCTCCGGCATGCCACTGTTCTGCGTGTACTTCGTAAAGCCCTCTCGGATAGCCTGGATGCCGGCCTCAGCAATCGGTTCTGGCGTTCCGAAATCAGGCTCTCCTGCGCTGAGGCTGATCACCGGTTTGCCCGCCCGCTTTAGTTCTTTAGCGCGCGCTGACATGGCCAGCGTAGCCGAGGGCTGCATGGCCTCCACACGTGGGTTAAACGATACGGAAGCGGTTGAGGTGGACATGAGGCGTGTCGTGCGGTTTGAGAATGAGAAAACTCAGGCGTCGATCAATGCTCCGGTGCCGGTGGCTTCTTCTTGAGCGCGTCTACCACCGCCGGTGGCACAAACGCTGACAGGTCTCCACCCCACCGATGCACATCTCGGACCACCGTAGCACTGATCATGGCGTGCTCTTCCGACGTCATAAGGAAGACCGTTTCAAGCTCGGGGTGCAGCTTGTGATTGGCAAAGGCCATGCGAAACTCATAGTCAAAATCGCTTACCTGCCGTAGCCCCCGGACGAGAGCGACGGCATTGCGATCTCGGGCGCGATCGACCAACAATCCTTCAAACGCTGCTACCGACACGCCCCGCAGGTGAGACGTACACTTTTCCACAAGCGCACAGCGCTCCTCCACCGTCAACAGCGTGGTCTTGCTCGCATTAACGGCCACCGTTACCTCAACCTGATCGAAGAGCTTCAGCGCCCGCTCGAGGATGTCGAGATGACCATTCGTGAACGGGTCGAACGTGCCGGGTAGCAGGGCAAGGCGGAGATCGTTGGATTGCATGAGTGGGCGGGTCTCTCAAGAAGCGGAAGTAGATGCGGCGGAATCGCCCGCGTCGGACGGCTCGGCGAGTAGCGGGCAAAAAAGAGTTACAACAGTGCGCCCGTACTTGCGGCTTGTGTCCAGCGCGGGATGATCATCGAAAAAGATACGGGTATCGTGCTCCAAGATGAAGAGCCCGTTCGGCTGCAGATGCGGAAGCGCCAGCTCCGGCAGCTCCGCCATCTGATCATACTCGTACGGCGGATCCGCAAAGATGACGCTGAAAGGCGGTCCATTGTACTTCCGAAGGTACGCAGCCGCCTCGCTCTTAACCACCGTGCACTGATCTTCTACACCCAGGCGCTCTGCATTCTTGCTAACAAACCGGAGCACTGCCGGCTCAGACTCCACAAACGTGGCGTGGGCTGCACCCCGGCTGATAGCTTCCAGCCCGAGCGCCCCGGTACCGGCAAAGAGATCAAGCACATAGGTATCGCGGAGCTCAAGCCGGCTGAAAATCATGTTGAAGATGGCCTCGCGAGCGCGGTCGGTGGTGGGCCGCGTAAGATGCCCCTCGGGCGATGACAGGGATTGCCGCTGAAGCCGTCCGCCAATAATGCGCATGTAATATTGAGGCTGTGATACAGAGAACTGCGAGCACCCCTTCACAAACGAGCGGTCCGGAGCGCGGTTCATCCGATGATGCGCGATATAACAGTAGCGCCGCCCTTCTTGAGCGGCGCTACCGTGACCATTTGCCAAATGTGCGGGTGTGCCCTAAAACGTGACACCAAGGCGAAGCATGAACGTGTTCAGACGCTCGCCGCCCGTCTCTACCGTAACCGTGTCGCCAAAATCAAATCCATCGGTAAAGCGAGAAACACCGAACGCGTAGCGCAGCTCAGGCATCAATGTAAGTGGAAATCCGGGAAAACTGAGCTCGGCCCCGAGCCCTATGTTCGCGGCCATATTCAGATTATCGAATCCATCACCACTCTGCCGCGCCAGCTGAAAGACCGGCCCTGCCGTAGCATACGGGCGAAAGATAGGCAGGGTAGCCAGGCGCAGTCGCACATCGATGGGTA
>SLED01000377.1 GCA_007124945.1 Salinibacteraceae bacterium
CCTTCTACCTGAACGGCGCGTGCGGGCTCCACGGCTGCTGCCCGGGCGGCAGGATACAACGACGCAAGTACGCAGAGGGCCAGCGCTCCCCCTCCCACCAGTACCAGATCAAACGTCTGTACCGCTATCGGGTAGGCGTCGATCAGGAACGCCTCGGCACCTGCGAGCGGAACCAGTCCGTACGCATCTTGAAGCCACGCGAGGGTCAACCCCAGGACAAAACCGGCTGTTACGCCTGCCCCGCCAATCAGCAAACCCTCCATCAAAAATATCTTTCTGATGTTTTTTCGCGAGACGCCCATCGCCTGCAGCACCCCAATGTCGCGCTGTTTTTCGATCACGATCATGGTGAGCGAGCCCACGATGTTGAAGGCAGCGACAATCACGATCAGAAAGAGGATCAACGTGGCGCCCCATTTCTCCAGCTCCATAACGTCGTAGAGGGATCGCTGGAGGTCGTACCAGGTGAGGACCTCGAAGCGCTCGGGATCCAGTTGAGCCTGTAGCTCACGCTGTACGCGCTCACTGCGGTCGATATCGTCGAGGCGCAGTTCCACGCCAGAGACCTGCTCGCTCATGCGGAAGAGGCGCTGAGCTTCCTGCAAGCCTATAAACAGGTGGCTTTCGTCATAGGCACTTTGCAGCCGGTACATGCCGCGTAACTCGAAGGATTGCACCTGTGGCGTCGCAAAGGGCTGGGTGAGCATACGTTCGAAGCCCTGTGCGGAGAGCAGCCCTACCGTATCGCCCGGGCGGTCGGAACTGGCCGGGCGCAATCCGAGACGTTGGCCCAGCTCCATGCCCATCACAAGTCCGGAACGGCCGTCGCGCCGCTCCAGATCGAACGATCCGCGGCCAGTTTGCTCCACGATCTGACCGACGCCTCCCAGCGTCGCTGCATCCACTCCCCGAACCGTCACCACGTGATTTTCTCCGCGTGTACCCTCCACCGTAAGCAACGCCCGACCCTCTACGTACGGCGCCGCTTCCTCCACGTGGCGCAGATCCAGCGCCGTGGCCATCAGTTCGTTGTGATCGCTGATGCCCCGCTCCTCTACGCTCACGATCCGTACATGCGGATCAACGGAGACCAACATGTCTCGCACGAAATCGAAAAACCCGTTCATCACCGACAACACCACGATAAGCGCTGCCACACCAATGGCCAGACCAACCGTGGCAATCCCCGTGATGATGGAGATCATCGATACCTGCTTCGGGCTGAAGAGGTAACGCCGCGCGATGCGAAAGCGATAGTCCATCCGGATGATGCTGAGCGAGCGTTAAAGGGCGCCTCCGTCAATCCCGAGGCGCGGGAAGCAGTGATCAAGCTGCCGCAAGAGTCGAACCGTTTTACAGACGTGGTTCGGGATCTTCGAAGTCAGCCTCCGAGAACGACGTAATTACAGATACATTATCGGTAAGGATAGATGCGCCACCCTCCGCCTCGGCGTCCTTGCGTTCGGCGATGCGGATTTCACCGTGAGGCGTGCCAAGCGTCACGTACTCCGTCCACGCGAAGAAGCGCGGCTCTGCATCTTCGTCGCTCCCCTGCAGAATAAACCCCCACCGGTCAACTAAACCCGTTTCGGTGTTTATGTACAGCCAGTAGCGGTCGTCGGGGGTGAGACCGACATCGCCGAATGAAAGGTGCAGCACATCTTGGGTAGCCGTGGCGGAATCCGCCGGAGCGCTGCGGTTAACACCTTCATCGAAGACCTTCGCCGGCGCCTTCAACCAGTAGGTATCGTTGATATAGCGCTGATAGGCCTGCTCGAGCAGGTCCCCGGTCTCTTCGTCGCCAAGTTGTTCGCCTCCCTGATAAGCGCTTCCCTCCCGGGTGTTGACGTTAAAAAGGACGACGATCGGGTCCTCGTCTCCTCTGTTGATTTCCAGGCGGTAGTCACCATTGTCCCGGTTCCAGAGGTGGCTGGCGACGAGTTCTCGTCCATCGCCCCGATCAATCGCGAAATCAAACCGGATGCCGGGAAGCTGCTGCCATACCTCGTACCCGCCGATGGCATCTACAGCCCGCATGGCAAGAGAATCGGCTTCCGTTTCGAGCGAGGGCCGTTCGGGGGCTTCCTGCGGTGTGGGGGGTTCTTCGCAGGCGGCGATTAGGAGAACGAACGCGACGAGAAGGGCGGGTAAAGGGCGCATGGCAGTGGCGGTACGTGCGTGGTGTGGGACGTCCGCTGCTACACGTTGAAACGGAAAAGGATCACATCCCCATCCTTGACGATGTAGTCCTTACCCTCGGCGCGCATCTTTCCGGCCTCGCGGGCAGCGGCTTCTGAGCCCAGCACATCAAACGTTTCGAACGGAATCGTCTCGGCGCGGATAAAGCCGCGCTCGAAATCGCTGTGGATTGTGCCTCCCGCTTCCGGCGCACTCGTACCCCGCTTGATCGTCCATGCACGCGTTTCTTTGGGTCCCGTTGTGAAGAACGTAATCAGGCCGAGCAGTTCGTAGGCGGCGCGTATCAGGCGTTCGAGCCCGGAGCGCTCCAGCCCCAGTTCTTCCAGAAAAGCTTCTCGCTCGTCAGGATCCAGCTCGGCGATCTGCGCCTCCAGATCCGCAGAAACTACAACCACACCGGCATCCTCCTTCGCCGCGATCGCGCGCACTTCGTCAACATAGTCGTTGCCTTCAGGCAAATCGTCTTCCCCGACATTTGCCGCATACAGTACTGGTTTGCTTGTCAGCAGGAAGAGCTCGCGCAGCAGCCGCTTCTCTGCCTTATCGATGTGGAGCGTACGGGCCGGGTTTCCATCAGCAAGATGAGCCTGCAGCCGCTCCAGAAAATCCCGCTCTGCCACAGCCTCTTTTTCCCCCGTCTTCGCTGCTTTTGCTACGCGTTCAAGGCGTTTTTCGACCGTATCCAGGTCTTTCAGCAAAAGCTCTGTATCGATCACCTCGATGTCGCGAGCAGGATCAACGGAGCCCGAGACGTGCACAACGTTGTCGTTGTCGAAGCAGCGTACCACATGGACAATAGCGTCTACTTCACGGATATGCCCGAGGAACTGATTGCCCAGGCCCTCTCCTTTCGAGGCTCCGGCGACGAGCCCTGCGATATCCACAAACTCGATAGACGCCGGCGTCACATCCTTCGACCCGGAGAGCTCACCCAATCGCTCCAGTCGTTCGTCAGGTACCGGCACCGCGCCTACGTTCGGGTCGATGGTGCAAAAGGGATAGTTGGCGGATTCTGCACCCGCCTCGCTCAGTGCGTTAAAAAGTGTGGACTTCCCCACATTGGGGAGCCCGACAATGCCACAACGTACAGCCATAATGGGGGCTTAAAAACGTAAAAATCGATGCCTCGGCGCCTCGTGCTAACCGGCTCGTCGGTATTTTACGAGCCCGGGTTTGTTCCACCTCACAGAGAATCCTCAGCCGGCGTACGGCACGGAAAGGAAGTGCCGATCGGGAAGCCGGACGGCCGTGAGGCGGCCGAGATTGGGGTGCATGTGATAGACACAGCCCGTATCGATGGCAATCAGTTTCTCTGCATTGATAGGCTCAGGCTGGGGGGTATGCCCACAGACGACCGGTTTCTCCCACGCCAGTTCTTTTGCTTCCAGGTGCTCGCGCTCCCACAGAAAAACATCCTCACCATAGCGCTCCAGGTTCTCCTTGATGGTGCGGTTGGGGCGCAAGCCTGCGTGTACGAAGAAAAAATCACCAGAATCGTAATAGAGCTCCGTCTCGCGCAAAAACGTTTCGTGAGAATCGGGAATTTCGTCATGCCCGTGCTGCCGGTAGCTCTCTATCGTAGAAACACCGCCGTTCATCCGCCACGAGTGAGCATCCCCGTAGTCGAGAAAACGAAGCATAAAAGCCTCGTGATTGCCACGCAGAAACGTGCATGAAACGTGCTTGCGGAGCTCCAGGAGTCGCTCGATTACCGAGTAGGAATCGGGCCCCCTGTCGACGTAGTCGCCGACAAACACCAGGTGATCTTCCGGCTCGGGCCCAATGCGATCAAGAAGAACGTTTAGAGAACCCACACATCCATGAATGTCGCCGATGGCAATAAGCGCCATAGCCTGGTGCTTTCTGTCGTAGAAAGTTACGAGTTAGATTGCTCTCCGATGGACTGCATTCCTATCAGCCCCCTCCCACTCTTCTTAATGCGTCCATTCCGGTGCAAATCGGTCAAAGCGGAATCGAGCACCCCGTTGATGAACTGTCCGCTGTTGTCTGTGCTGAACGCCTTGGCCACCTCAATACTCTCGTTGATGGTTACTTTTGGCGGGATGTCCTCAAAATCAAGGAATTCGCAGATGGCCATATGCAGCACAAGGCGATCCAGCAGGGCAATCCGGGAAAGCTCCCAGTTGTTCGTATGCTGGGAGATGATCTCATCCGCATCGGCACGGCGGTCAAGTGTGCGGAGAAAAAGGCTGCGCGCAAACTGAAGAATCTTTCTATCTTCCTTGAAATGCGGTTTAATAAGCCGGTCGATGGTTTGCTCGATTCGGCCACCACCAATTTCCTGAGCGTAGAGGGCCTGCAATACGCGTTCTCTCGCTTCTCGTCTACTGCTCATTCCGGGATATCACTGTTTACGAAGGGGCACAGCCGGTGAAGGGCCGGGCGGGGAAACTCCAACAAAGCTCTTATCTGCCCGGTCGCTTCAGGTTTGAACGCCATTATCGGTTTCACTACTTGTTCGCACGTTACGCATGGATGTCAGATCGTGTCGGTAGTTACGAATTTCGGGGATGATGTGTCTGTGATGAGAGGGAATCTGCAGATCGCCGCTCTGTTGCATGCGCCCCGACTCAACCATTCACTGGAATACGTATCCGGCGTTGCTGGTGGCCGGATGTTTGGGAGCGGGTGTACTGGCTGCTCACCTCCTGGTAGCCCCGATGTGGGTGTGGATAACCCTGGGCGCGATATCGATTGGCCTGGGTATGTGGTTTCAGTCGCGTGACTCGCGAAGGCTCATCTCGCCATTTCCTCTCGTGACGACGCTGCTTATCGGCGCGGCTGTCGTTTCGGCCGGGGCCGTGCGGATGGCGTCTTTCGAAGCAACACCCGCAGGCCACATCTCCAGTCATGTACTCGAGAGCGATACCGATATTAGGATTGAAGGGCGCATTGCCGACCACCCGGTCGTGCGGCCGCGACAGCTCCGGATGATTGTTGATGTTGATTCGCTGGCGCCGACCGCGTCGGAAGGCCCGTCGATTTCCGTATCCGGTCGAATCCAGGCAACGTTGTGGGCACCCTGGGGAGATTCGCTCCGTGCTCCTGAGGTCCTCCACGGTGATCGTGTCCAATTGACAGGTCGACTGGAGGGACTGCCCCGCCGCCGCAATCCGGCTGATTTCGATTACGGGCGGTTTCTTGCGCGCCAGGGTGTTCATGCGGTGTTTACCGTGCGAGATAGCGCTGCTGTGATGGTGCTGCGTTCGGAGCGCTCCACGCTGGAAGATCTAATTGTGAGGCTACGGTCGTACGTGCGCCACGAAATAGAAACGAGCGTACCCTCGGAAAATGGTCAGATGTTGCTCACGGCGCTGCTGCTCGGAGATCGCACGTTGCTTGATTCAGAGGTCCAGGAGCAGTTTCGCAGGACAGGCCTCATGCACCTGTTGGCCGTTTCCGGACTGCATGTGTTACTCGTTGGAATGGTGATATTTCAACTGCTCGGGCCGCTTCTACGTCGCTTTCGACTGGGTTGGTACTTTACCGAGCTTGCCCGCGCCTCGCTAACCCTGACCTTGCTGGGAGTGTACATGTTGGTTGCCGGCGCCAGCGTTTCCGTTGTTCGTGCCGTAGTGATGGCGGCTCTGCTGATCGGCGGAATCGTGTTACAGCGGTCCAGCCATACATTGAACACGCTCGGGGTAGCGGCTGTGGTGCTCCTGCTCATGCGGCCAACACAGCTTTTCGATGTAGGCTTTCAGCTTTCCTTTGCTGCGGTGGCAGCCATCGTAGTCTTACAGCCACGGTTCCGGGAGTTTGTGCCGCAGCACTGGATGGAGCGCACGTGGATCCGTGGTATACTTTTGAATGTGGTGGTCTCTTTCGGGGCAGTACTCGGCACGCTTCCCGTGCTGCTGTACCATTTCGGGTACGCATCACTTGCTGGGATTGTACTGAATGTAATTGCAATCCCCCTCACTGCAGGTACGCTACTCGCAGGTTTGATCTGCCTGTTCGGATCCATCATCAGCGCCTCGCTGGCAGGGGCATTTGGCACAACAGCAGATCTGTTCGCAGGGCTTCTGCTTACCACCACCGCGCTCGGCGATCGCTGGATGAGTGTGTTATCTGTGGAGCGGTTTGTTACGTCCCTCCCGGCAATTGCAGCAATCACTCTTGCATTACTAGCCTTGGCTCA
>SLED01000220.1 GCA_007124945.1 Salinibacteraceae bacterium
TCTCTGCACAGCAAAGACCCGCGAATATCTCCAGCAGGAGTGTCGGATCGCTGATAACCAATTTTACTTATTGAGTGATACAGCCCTATTAGCCTGCTATACTCCATCTCTCCCTTTTGCTCTGATACCGGTCCATGATACGGAAAGCCATCTTCTAATGTAAGGCTATCATACCCATGGTGTTTGTTCTCCGCTTCTACTGAGACTTTCAGGCTACTGAGTTTCTCACGAACACCTCGAGGCTCCCACGGAAATACGTAACATTTTGGCGAAATATCAGATGCTGAAGCAAGATCCTTTCCGGCAATCATAGCTTCAAACATATTGTTAGGTTGAAATACAGTATAGAATTTTTCCAATACTGAGCCCTGATATCCTGAATCTCTACCCAACGCGTATTCCTTCACACAAGCTGTATATGGGTGCCAATTATCCACACCATATTTGAATCCAGCTGACGAGACGCATTTCCTAATATGCCAGGAGGAGACATATCTAACTTCTGCCCAATACTCGTGGCTATAAAGCGCGTTAATTGGATGCCCGTAAATTTCTGTTTCCTGAGGAGAATCCTCGTTTCCGACTTTGTGCTTTATGTAGTGGGCCCATCGACGTAGCAGTGACATAAAAGCTACTATATAATCATTAAGATTCACAACCTTATAGTAATTACACACATATATTCAAAACATTCATTATTTTATCAGTGTATTATACTATTCGAGCTCAAATAGATATTTGTGAATACCTAAAAACAGATACGCACATCACAACTATTCATCTAATCGTTTAATCGATACTACGTACAATATCAACATCGCCATGTGCATCTTTGAGTCACCGCTAAAAGCCCAATTACTTGTTTAGCATTAATTGGGGCGGTTTTTAAACATCACTATTATGAATCAATCCGACTGATGATAACTTTCTTTCTCACATACAGGTGAAACGTTTTGATTGTGTGATTAACCTCCAGCCATTTCGTACTGAATCCTATGATACTCCCACAGCTTGCCCTGCTGCGAAACCAGCACATCATAGCGGCCCTGCTCGACAATTCGTCCCTCCTCCATCACTACCACATGATCCGCGTTCTGGATGGTAGAAAGCCGGTGGGCGATAGCGACTACCGTTCGCCCCTGCATTAGGTCTTCAAGCGATTCCTGCACCATACGCTCGGAGATACTATCGAGATCACTGGTCGCCTCATCCATTATCAGGATTTCGGGGTTTTTAAGAAGCGCTCGGGCAATGGATAGACGCTGACGCTGTCCACCGGAAAGACGTACGCCGCGGTCCCCTAAGACCGTATCAAACCCCTTTTCAAGGTTCTCAATGAATTCGAGCGCATTGGCACGGCGAGCAGCCTCCCTGATTTGCTCGAATGATGCATCCGGGTCACCATATGCAATGTTCTCCCGGACACTCTTGTTAAAAACGTGAGTGGCCTGGCTTACCATGGCGATGCGATCCCTCAGCGTGAAGACATCGAATTCCCGCAGGTCGATACCATCGTACGTGATGCGCCCGTCCGTCGGATCGTAGAACCGTGGAATGAGGTCGGCGAGGGTCGACTTTCCAGCGCCCGAGGCACCTACGAGGGCGGTCGTTTTACCGACCTCGATACTTAGATCAATGTCCTTTAAAACGGGTCTACCCGGTTCATATGCAAAGTATACGCTCTCAAATCGAATACCCTTCCGAAGGGGAGGTGTGTGCCTGGAGCCGTTTTCAATCGACGGCTTGTCGTCGCGAAGCAGCGAAGCGATGTTGCGAAGGCCCGCCCGGTTTTCGGCCCAATCACCTCTCATTCCGTTCAATTGATGGACGACGGGTGTTGCCCTGAAGAGCGCGAACAAAAACGTTAGAAGAAACGCAAGGTCGAGATGTCCGGGCATGACAAGCGTCAACATGGCAAATACAATGAGCCCGATTAACACCGTCGTCATCACTGCCTGCGAGAGCGGCTGCAGAAGCTTCTTACGTTTCGCTGAAGCAATAACAGAGGAGGCAAATTGGTTCGCAGCGTTATGCAGGCGTTGACGTTCCTGCTCCTGCCTGTTGTACGCCATCACAGTACGAGCACCATCTATAAACTCAGCAATGGCTGAGGTAAAATTGCCGCTCCAACTTGTTATATCTTCGCCCTTTCTTCTCACCGCAGCGATAATCCATTTCAGCAAATAGGAGAGTACACTGAAGACGACAAGCACAAAGAGGGTCATCTCCCAGGATATCCACACCATGAGACCAATGTAGATAACGAGCATGCTACCCTGTTGTACTGCGCCAATTATTGTGCCGATGGCTGCAACCGCACGCCCAATCTCGTTTGTAATGCTGTTGAGAATTTCCCCTCCGCGGGTGGTCGAGAAAAAGCGCATGGACACGGACTGAAGACGATCCACGATGCGCATGCGAATATCCTCGACCGTCCGGACGCGAGCTATCGTGCCTATGACGCCCGAAGTATAGCCCAGTGCAAGCCGGATCCAAGTTGCCACCAGAATAATTGCGCAAATCCGGTACATGCGAACGATCTCAGAATCCTCCGAGCCAAGCACATGACGATCGATCCACCCTATCCCCACACGAAATGTTTCTTCAGAGCCAAACGACTGAAGAAAGGGAATCAGCATCCCGATGCTCAACCCCTCAAATAGTGCTGCGCCAAGTGACAGCACTACCGTCAGCGCAAAGAAGTGCCAGTACTTTCGCACGCTCTCCAGCAGAATCTGCGGATCGCTGCGAAATTTATCGGGACGGCTCATCTGCAAACTGACGTTAGTGGGATAGGTCCAGCAAAAAGTGTTCTGCGTCCAGGAATGGCGATCTCCCGTGAGGCCTGCTCGGGGCGATTCGCTTCACAAAACGAGTTAGAATCTTCCATCTCTTATCCGAAGAAACAGTAGCGTTAGGCTGGCAGCAGAACTTATCGTTGTGGTAACGAGACGCGCGATTTGCCATCTACTCTGTCGCTGCCGCAATTCAACAGCCAGAATATCCCCGTCTTGCAGTTCAGGATAATCACCGCCTTGCTCCAAGAGCTCATCAAGTCGTGTCTCGAAGATTAGGTCGCGTTCACGCGGCTGACCGCGATAGATCTTCAGCGTATACCGCGTGCGGGTCCCAGCACGCTCTTGCAATGCACCCGGCACCCGCAAATGCGACAGAAACTGCACCAGATCCGCACCGCGTTCCACGCGCCAGATGCCGGGCTGTGAGACTTCCCCCCAGACCCAGACTTCGTTGGTTGGCATACCTGGACGGGCGAAACGGTTCGGATTCTCAAGTGGGGATGTTAGCCCCGGCGTGGCCTGGGGTGCGTCTTGTGCCGCTACCTCCCCGGATGGAGCCACGCACAAGGCGAGCAGCATCGAAAAGGCCAGGTATGCGACAAAGCGTTTGGAGAGGTGCATGAGAAGAAACCTGTGCAATCGTTTTAAACGTGAGTCGATGGACGCAGCGCAAGGCCGGGCTGGATGGCTCATTCGCCATCCCTATGTACCGATATCGATCGCTACGGTCAAATAATAAGTGCCGGGAGAAAAATCTTCTTCAGAAGCGGACGGAATCGGGGGTCTGAAGATGAAAGAGCGAGAGTGGTCCTCGATGTTTGTGTTAGTACGTACCCGAGCAGTGTCGAGCAACCCTATGATGCCGCGCGCACGTAGGCCTTTGTCCGTCCATAGCCATAACCGTACCCATAGGCGTAACCGACCTTGCCTTCATCGAAGCGATTGAGTACGACACCGCCTACGGTGCATCCAACGGCTTCAAGCGTATCTCTTGTGACGTTCAGCGCCTGTACTTCAGTGCGGTCCGCTGAAACCACGACGAAGGTGGCATCTACTTGCCGGGCAAGCACTACCGAATCCGTCACAGCCAGCACGGGTGGCGAGTCAATGATAACAGCGTCGAACTCTTGCCGCGCCGCTGCAATTAGCTCCTTCATGGCCTTTGTGCCAACGAGCTCCGCCGGTGGGTTTTCGTTCGTGCCTGCGGTGAGTACGTGAAGGTTTTCCACGACCGTCTCAAGACCGCTGAAGTCGGTCAGGTTCTCCGGCGTACCGTGAAGGCGTTCTCCCACACCCGGCGACAGCGGCAGGCCGAGCAACGTGTGGGTATTAGGACGCCGAAGGTCCGCATCGATGAGGAGCGTGCGTAACCCATTACGGGCAAGCGCAACCGCCAGATTAGATGCTGTCACTGTTTTGCCGTCCCCCATCTCGGGGCTCGTGACAAGCATCGTACGCGGTACTTCACCGTTTGCAGACTGAATGTTGGTTCGAATCAACCGGTAGTTTTCGGCTATCGGCGACCAGGGATTCAGAAGCGTCATCAGGTGGGTGCTGACCCGATGTCCGTCCACTTCAACGGTATCGCTACCACCGAAGCTGGACCTGATTTCTCGCTTCATCGACTGCACAACCCCGATAACGCTATAGCCGTGCGTCTGCAGATCCTCAGGTTTTTCGATACGGCCAGCTGACGCACGCCACAGGAAGGCAAGCCCGACACCGAAGCCCAACCCAAGCAGCACGCCGAGAATTACGTTCTGCTGCATATCCGGACGTACGGGAACCGCCGGCACGCGCGCCTGCTGCACGAGCTCCACATAACCGAGGTCGGCCTGCTCAGACATCATCGTGTCATGCAGTCGCGAGAGGTAGTTGGAGTGCTGTTCGGCTACAATGTTACGCTCGCGCTGAAGCTGTTCAAATTCAATCTGTTGCCGGGGCACACCCTGCACATCGGGCTGTGTCTCTGCGAGGCGGTTTTCGACGGTCTCGATCTGCGCATTGAGGCCCATGACGCTACCTTCTACTTCAATGATGCGCGTGCGGAGCTGAGCGGCATATCCCAACTGTCCTTCCTGTCCTCCGGCAAATCGAGAGCCCACCGTTTTCTCAGCCAGCTCCGATATCTTCTCATCGCGACGCTCTTTGAGTCGATCGGCACGCCGGACGATGGTTGCGAGCTCGTCTACTTCCTGCTCGTTACCCCGTAGCGATGGATCGTTCATGTAGTACTCCTCAGCCTGCTGCTCCAGCTCGGCAATCTGGCGACTGAGTTCGTTCATCTCGGTCCGGAGTCGTTCCGTTTCGATATCGTCCGCGATACGCGAATCCATGTCCGGTTCGATGCTCCGAAGCTCATCTTGCAGTCGCTCAAGCTGAAACTCCTGCTGCACTTTTTCAGCCTGCAACGTTTCCATACGCTCCCGAAGCCGCCCAAATTCCTGAACTACGCGTTCGCCTGTAGCACCTCGAGTGGCAAAATCCTGATCGAGCTGGAAACGCACGAGCTGATCATCAATCTCGTCCAGCCGCTCGCCACGACGTTCCACCTGCTCTTCCAGAAACTCCCGCGCAGCAGCCGCTCCGGCCCGACTGGTCTCACGTGCATACACCTGATACTCCTCCATGTAGATGTTCGCGAGGCGGCTGGCCTCTTCTGGTACCGGACTCCAGGCTGTGATGCTGATTATGGACTGCTCCCCCATTCCGGAAAAGCGCATTCGCTCCCGCACGGCGACAGCAACATCAGCTGCACTTCGACGCTCGCCATCCTCATACAAAACGGGGAAATACTGGCGCGCCGCGTCCTCCTCCATCGCATCGGCTGTCTCCTCGATCCGCTGGATAACACGTTCCATCAGATCGCCCGAATACTGCAGCTTTCCGATTTCATTGGCGAGGCCTCGACCTTCGCGATCTCCGCCGAATCCAGCAAACGCTGCCCTGCCTTCCTCCCCGCGATCGATCATCACCAGGCTCTGAGCCTCATACTCAGGCTCCTGGATGTACGTATACCCGGCCACAGCACCAGTTACCACCAGGCAGGTAAACAGGATCAACCACTTGCCGCGGCGAAGTGTAAGCCAGATTTCAGAGAAATCAAGGCTCGCCTCCTCACCGTTCTGGTGCTTGTGTGAGCCATTGACGCCAAACTTACTTGGCTTATTGTCGGATGGCCCAACCAGCATATTGTGCCGAAAATTGCCGTTGCTGCTCATGGATACAATCCGTTACGGAGGGATAAATAAGAATGGCGCGAAGGCGGGTGGCACACTGCAGTGATACGTTTTGCTGCGCTTCACGGTACTAACTTCATGGGTGGGGTAACGCAGTGAACCGCCGAAGGATCATGGACTACCGGCTTATCTCGGGGGATCTTTTGGATGATACCCTTCTGGTTTCGGCTATCCCGGGCACAGTTTAACCCATGCCCTTATGCAAACTACTCAGCACTAATTATGCAATCGCCGGCCGTACTATCTTTCGCTTCGCTTCGCCAGACGGAAGGGAAGCTTCCGCGCTCCATTTAAGCTTAAACA
>SLED01000122.1 GCA_007124945.1 Salinibacteraceae bacterium
CTGGAGGCGGTAGCTGCCCTCGCACCCACAAGGCCGCCGGTGGATCGTATATCTCACGAAGCAACGATGGAAACCGCGGATCCCATCCGAGCAGCAACTCCGCGCCCACGCGCTCGGCGCGTTCCACCTGCGCCCTCACAGCATCGGTATCGTCAAACGAGTGGATAGCCTTGGCCGTCTGGCTTCCGATACCCGACACCTGCTCAAGCGCCTGAGGGGGTGCTGTAAGCGCCTCCACCGCAGACCCGAATCGCGCCACCAGCGACCGCAACCGACCCGGCCCTACACCTGGCACCATCGACAGCGCTACAATGGCGTCACGTTCGGCCAGGGGGTCGGGAGCATTGGCGAATAAATCCGACGTCATCAGGCATGGGCAACAGTGAATAGGCGCGCTGGGCAAAGATACGATGCGCTCTGCACACCTGCACGCCAACCATTCACATGTGGCTTACCCGGCCAGCTGCTCCTGCGCTTTGCGGTTGTCCCGGACGGCTTCCCAGAGCCGACCTGTCAGTTCGTTGAGATTCTTTCGCGCGACAGCGCTCACAGGAATCACGCGCTCGTTTTCAGGGAAGTAGCCGCGTACGGTATCCATGAGAATTGATTGCTCGGCCTCAGGCAGCACGTCAATTTTGGTGAGGCAGATGATACGCGGTTTGTCCAGAAGCGTAGCGTCGTAGGCCTCAAGCTCGTTGAGGAGCGTCTCGTACGTGCCCTGTAGATCTTTGTCAGTTACCGGAATTACGAGTAGCAGTACGGCATTCCGTTCGATGTGCTGGAGAAACTGGTGCCCCAGGCCCTTTCCTTCGTGTGCCCCTTCGATGATGCCCGGGATATCTGCCATCACAAAAGATTTGTAGTCATCGAGATAGACCACGCCGAGAGCGGGCTCCATTGTGGTGAAGGGGTAGTCGGCGATTTTCGGCTTGGCCGCCGAGAGGGCTGAGACCAGCGTGCTTTTCCCCGCGTTCGGCTTCCCTACCAATCCAACGTCAGCGAGCAGCTTCAGCTGCAGCGTAATTTCCCGCTCTTCGCCCGGTGTTCCGGGCTGTGCCTGCCGCGGCGCCCGGTTCGTGGACGACTTGAAGAAGGTGTTGCCCTTCCCTCCTTGGCCACCCTGCGCCACCACGAGGCGGTCTCCCTCCTCGCGGAGCTCACCAATGACCTCGTCGGTGTTGCTGTCTGTTACAACCGTACCGGGCGGCACCCCCAGCACGATATCCTCGCCGCTCTTGCCTTTCTGATTATTCTTTCCACCGGGCTCGCCACTTTCTGCGAAATGATGGCGGTTGTAGCGCAGATCCAACAGTGTATACAGATTAGGATCTGCCTCCAGAATCACCGATCCACCATCTCCTCCGTCACCACCACTTGGGCCTCCTCGCGGCTCGTATTTCTCACGGCGAAACGTAACGGCTCCTGCCCCGCCCTTTCCGCTTCGCACAGTAATGGTTACATAATCAACGAACTTCATAACATTGCGTGGTGATCAGAAAGACAATAGCGCAATGAAACGAGGTCAAAGCCCGTCAAGTTTTCATGCGCGCGTTTTCAGAACGGTGGTACGGGAGTTGTAAATCCGATAGGTTGCGGGCAGGCTATTGTTCGACCAACTCTATTTTCACTGTGAAGAAGGTTATTGTTTATACCGATGGCGCGTGCAGCGGCAATCCCGGACCCGGTGGCTGGGGCGCCATCATATACGATGATGAGGAGCGAAGCCTCGCTGGCTCCTCGCCGCAAACCACCAACAATCGAATGGAGATGCGTGCTGCGCTTGAAGCGCTACGGCATCTGGAAGAACCCACGGAGGTGCACCTGCACACCGACAGTGCTTACCTTGCCCGCGCCTTTAATGATAGCTGGCTCGACAAATGGCAGCGAAACGGCTGGCGCACGTCATCGAAAAAACCTGTAGAGAATCAGGACCTTTGGAAGGCGTTGCTGAAGGAGGCCGAGCGTCACGATGTGAAATGGATCAAGGTGAAGGGCCACGCGGATGATGAGCGAAATATCCAGGCTGATGAACTCGCTGTCTCAGCCATGCAGGCGCAGTTGTAGCTCATTGTTCTCGCCCCTGCACGGTGCCGCGGCCCGCGAGGGCCTCGGTAAACGCCTCGCAAAACGACTCCACAGATGAAGCGCGGAGGGCGAGATGTAGTGTGGTATCTTCCCCGTATTCGGTATCGGCTACCTCCGCGTCGAACTCCTCAACGAGGCGCATCGCCGGACCGGTATCCGGATAGTCAAAGACGATGGTGAGCGCCTCTTTCCTGACCCGCGTTGCGATGCGTACGGCGTCAAGCGCTTCGGAGGCAACACTCCCGTAGGCGCGGATCAGTCCACCCGTGCCCAGCTTGGTGCCGCCAAAGTAGCGCGTAACGACCACCAGCGTTTGCACGAGATCACGCGCATCAATCTCTTTCAGGATCGGCGGGCCCGCGGTCCTGCTCGGTTCACCGTCGTCATCATACCGGAAGGTATCGCGGTCGATTCGGAAAGCCGTGCAGTTGTGCGTGGCGTCGAAATGTTCGCGCCGTAACTTCTGGATCTGCTCATCTGCAGCCTCCGCTGAAGCTACATGGTAGGCCCGTCCAACAAAACGTGACCCCCCTATTTTCCGCTCCACTTCCGCGGGCGCCACAACGGTGCGATAGGTATCAGACATCCAGAGCCAGGTCTTTAGAAAAATTCGACTCGGTGCAACGAACTCAGGGAGCACCCGATCCTCAAGCACCGTGGTCTTTCGTTTGATCTACCGGCAGTCTGACCGTAAAGGTCGATCCTTCCCCTTTCACACTTTCCACTGTAATCTCGCCCTGCATCAATTCGATCAGGTCACGAGAGATTGCGAGGCCGAGTCCTGTCCCTTCGAACGTGCGCGCCTGCCCGGAATACTCCTGCACAAACGGATCGAACAGGTATGGCAAAAAGGATTCGCTTATTCCAACACCGGTATCTGATACGCGCAGCTCCACCTCTTCATCATTTGCAGTCAGGTGCACATCCACCCCTCCCGCCGACGTGAACTTTACCGCGTTGCCGACGAGGTTAGAGACCACGCGCTGAAGTGCCGCGCGGTCTAACATCACTTCGACGGGCTCATCCGGAAGCGACAGAGTTAGCTCGATTGCCTTATCCTCCGCGGTGCGCGCAAAGCCCTGTACCGCATCCTCTACGACTTCGTTTACGATAAATGCGCGGGGCGACAGATGAAGCGCTCCCGCTTCGAGCTGTGACAGATCCAGCACTGACGTTAGCGTTTCGAGCAGGCGATTGCTCGAACGCTGGATGCGGAGCACGAAATCGGAGTAGGGTTCCTCCAGATCCGTATCGGCCAGCATTTCAGCAAAGCCCAGAATAGACGTGAGCGGCGTGCGTATCTCGTGGCTCATGTTTGCCAGGAAAGCACTCTTCAGACGGCTCATCTCCTGCGCTTCGTCACGCGCATCCCGCAGGTCTGCTTCGCGCTCGATCCGGTTTAGCACACTGGCTGCATTTTGGGCAAGGATTTCGACGAGGCGTATGTCGAACGTGGAAATACTCTCTGCCTCAGGTGCTCCGATGGAGATAACCCCATATCCGGGGATGGGTACGTAGGCGAGCGAGCGCGCCGTGACGGTGCCCGCGGCTACAGCTCTGCCTTCGATCTGTACATCCGGTACGTGAATGCTTTGCTGCTCGCGAAAGGCTCTCGCGGCGCCGAACTCATCGTCAAGCGAGTAGACCGGGCGAGGCATTTGCATGTAGTCCCGGCAGCCCGGGGCAACAGATGCTGGCTTTAGTTTGCCATTGTTTGCGAATCGGACTGCGCAGATCGGATAGTGCAGGGTACGTGCTACGAGATGCATAATTTGCCTGGCCACGCTCCCCTGCGTAGATGCTTCAGCAAGTGTACTCATCGCGTCGTAGAGTGCCTCCACCCGTGCCTCGCGCTTCTTTCGCTCTTTTTCGCGGCGTTTGCGCTCGGTGATATCAAGGTGGGTACCCACAGCTCGTGCCGGCGTCCCATCATCATTCCAGGCCATTACTTTGCCTCTATCCAGGATCCATCGGATGGAGCCATCTTTAGCAATCATCCTGAACTCAAGGTCGATGTACGGAAGCTCGCCCTTTCCGTGTTGCTGCACGGCCTCCAGCACCCGGTCTACGTCATCAGGGTGAGCCCGGGAGGTGAAGTCGTCCACAGTGCCCTCAAGCTCCTCGAAGTCGTACCCCAGCATTTCCGCCCAGCGCTCGTTGTACTGTACCTCCCCTGTGTTCATATTCCAGTCCCACAAGCCGAGATCTGCGCCGCGAAGTGCCAGCTCAAAGCGCTGTCGCTCTTCCTCCCGTTGCTCCCTCAGGAAATACTCCTCGCTAACGTCTCGAAACACCATCACGATACCCATCAGTTCGCCGGCCTCCCCCCACATGGGTGCCGCAGAATCGGCAATTTGATATGTGACGCCATCCCGGGACGTAAGTACAGTGTGGTTGGCCAGCCCGACAATTTGGCCGGCCGCGCGCACCTTCTCAACCGGACTCTCGACCGGCTCTCCTGAATACGCGTTATGAATCTGAAAAACCTCATCCAGATTCCTGCCGGCTGCCTCGTCCACAGCCCACCCGGTTAGCTGTTCGGCCACCGGATTCATATCCCACACCCTACCGTCAGGGTCTGTTGTTATCACGGCATCACCTATCGAATGAAGCGTAACGCTGAGGCGCTCCTTTCGCTGCCGCAGTGCTTCCCGCGCGCGATACTCGTCCGTTGCATCGGCAAAATAAACCGAGAGCCCCTCGGGGAATGGATAGGCATTAACCCGAAACCAGGTTTCGAGTGGTGGAAAATAAGCCTCGAAGGTTACATTGCGATTCTCCCGCACAGCCTTGTGATACTGCTCGTAAAACGGTAAATCGACGGCCTCCGGGAACTCGTCCCACACGTTTTTGCCGAGCAAATCCTCCTTATCACGCTGCAGCAGCACTTCAGCATGTGAGTTCAGATAGGTGAAGTTCCAGTCCGAGTCCAGGGCAAAAAACGCGTCGGAAATGCTTTCCAAAATCTGCGTGGTCGTATGTTGCGAGGCACGCAGCTCCAGTTCGTCCATAGCGATATCCCGCAGACTGCATAGCACGCGTAGCTGCTCATCGTTCAGTGTGCGCGGCTTCGTATCGAACACCGCGAGCGACCCGAGCATGTGCCCACCGGGAGTTACCAGCGGAGCGCCAGCGTAAAATCGCACGTTCGGTTCGGAGGTAACGAGCGGATTGTCCGCAAATCGGGGGTCGGCTGCGGCATCCTCCACAACCAGCACCTTCTGCTCGCGGAGGTTGTAAGCACAAAATGCATCCTCACGGGCACAATCGGAGCGGTCGAAGCCAGCCGTAGACTTAAACCACTGTCGCTCCTTCCCAACCACGCTCACAAACGCCATCGGGGTCTTCAGAAATTGCGAAGCCAGACGCGTCAGCCGATCAAAGGCTTCCTCGGGCGGGGTGTCTTCAATATCGTAATGCTCGAGGGTTGCCAGACGTGCTGCCTCAAAATCGGCTCCCTGCTGATCATTGAATGTCATTGGCAAAAAACGCGAGTGGGAGTGAAGACTGAGTCGCACGTCTTACACAGGTCCTGCGGGCTCTACGCCTTCACGAAATGTATACATCCTGGCATCAAATGTAGGACACTCTGCAGGAGAATACAAGATTTTCGCGCGATTGACTCCCTGGCTTGCACTCATGCCTCTGCCTGACCTGACGCTGACCGGGTTTCTTTTTCTGCTTTACCAGCCCGACCCCGCTTATCCGGGCCCCGGAATACGTATCTATCCCGCCCGTTAGCAGAGGCGGTATTGCTTCTACTGAGTCCCGCACATCACTGCCGGACGCTTTCCGTTTCTACCTGTGCCGATTCTGCTTCGCGATTATTCACCTCGCGGCTGGCTCTCGCGGCCTCCACAGCGCGATGGACCTCATGGTAGAAATGATCTTCACCGATATGCCCGACGAAACTGGCCCGCTCCATGGCATCGCGTACGGGTCCTTTGCATCCGGCAACATAGAACTCAACCTCGCGCTGTCGAAGCTCTGTGACGATTTCCTTAAGCGCGTGAAGAGCGGTAGAATCTACGGTATTAACCGGGTAAGCATCAAGGACGACCGCCGTTACGGGGGTGCCACCCCGGGTGATAGCGCGCAACGTGTCTTTCAGGTGGTTGGCGTTTGCAAAATAGAGCGATGCGTCGATTCGCACGATCGCCACATCGTCTTGAATCTCGGCGTCCGGGTACCTGTCAGCCTCCCGATATGTGGTTGA
>SLED01000247.1 GCA_007124945.1 Salinibacteraceae bacterium
CAGGCATCTATTTCCTGCCGGTCCTCGTTGATGTGCAGTCGTTAAGACACGCTGTGATCGCAAACATAACCTGGTTATCGTGAAGCTTTTGTGACAACATCTAATCTGGATATCGCGACGACGCATGCCCCGTCGATACGCGCTGGCACAACTACCGATATGGTTGGTACGTGCTCACTCCTGTCCGTGTGAACCTCGACCAGCCCAATGCCTACGTCCCCGTCCATGGATGACGCCGCTCACACGCTGCGGCAGTACTGGGGATACGAACGCTTTCGGCCCGGGCAGGAGAAGGTAATTGGGAGTGTGCTTGCAGGGCGTGATGTTCTCGCTATTCTGCCTACGGGCGGAGGGAAGTCCGTTTGCTATCAGGTTCCAGCCCTACTTTCTGAAGGGTTGACGCTGGTAATCTCTCCGCTAATAGCTCTCATGCAGGATCAGGTAGCTCATCTTTCGGCGCGAGGCATTCCCGCCGCCTTCATCAACAGTACGCTGTCGCGCCGGGAGATAGATCAGCGATGGACGAATGCCGAGCACGGGCAGTACCGTTTGCTTTACGTTGCGCCAGAGCGGGTATCATCGGATCTTTTTCAGGCACGCGCTGAGAGGCTTTCCATCGCCCTGCTGGCGGTAGACGAGGCCCACTGCATAAGCGAGTGGGGCCATCAGTTTCGCCCGGCGTATCGTGAGCTTGCGGAAGCCCGGCAGGTGATGGGTGATCCTCCCACGATTGCGGTGACCGCCACCGCAACCCCCGAGGTGCGGTCTGATATTGTGGAGCAGCTTGACCTTGACGACCCGGCGGTGATCGTGAGTGGCTTTGACCGGCCCAACATCATCTGGTCGGTGTTTCAGGAGGAGAGTAAGCAGCGCAAGGTAGCAGAAATTGTTGATGCGGTGCCCGGCGCAGGGATCGTCTACACGGCCACCAGGCGTGATGTTGAGGGCTGGACGCACTGGCTCGGGGAGCAGGGCGTGTCGGCGGTGGCCTATCACGCCGGGCGTTCGAAGAGCGAACGAGAGAAAGCGCAGGAGCAATGGGTAACCGGCGACGCTCGTGTGGTAGTGGCGACGAATGCGTTCGGGATGGGTATCGACAAACCGGACGTACGCTTCGTAATACATGCGATGTTGCCTTCGTCGATTGAGGCCTACTATCAGGAGGCCGGCCGGGCAGGCCGAGACGGTGGTACAGCGTACGCCGTGCTCCTCTATCATCCAGCGGATGAATCCACGCAGGAGGCGCTAATCCAGGATAGCCATCCTACGGGTCCGGAGGTCCGGCAGGCTTATGAGGCGATCTGTAATCTCGGTCAGGTGCCGGTGGCTACGCTACCGGAGGATCCGCTTCTGCTAAGCATGGAGCGACTGCAGCGGCTCACAGAGTTCTCGCCAGGAAAGCTTCGCACAGCTCTCGAGCTCCTGGAGCGACAGGAAGTGCTTGAGCACATTCCACCACGTCGCTATCACGGATATGTGCGGTTCCGTAAACCGGTAGATAAGCTTCGTGCCTATGCCCGATCGCTGGATAACAAATCACTAAGCGACTTTGTGCAGAATGTGCTCCGCGCAGTTCATGCTGATGCGTACCGGAAATGGTGGCCGGTTGATTTGCGCTGGCTCTGTCAACGCACCGGACTTGAGCGCTCACGGGCCGAGCGGGGCATGGCATTTCTGGAGGAACGGGGCCTGCTAACCTGGCACCCACCGGCCGATCTTCTACGCATCCAACTGACGATACCCCGCGCGCAGAAGCTGCCCGTTGACGGCCGCTCGATAGAAGAGGATCGTCGCAGAGCAGAGAGAAGGCTCACGTACATGCGGCAGTACGCTCGCTCGGTTACGTGTAGACGACAGTTCCTGCTCGGGTTTTTTGGAGAGAACCACGCGGATCACTGCAATGCATGCGACATCTGTCTGGGGCGACATGCCACCACGAGCGTCAGCCCAAAGTATGAACATCACCTGACGCGCATTCTCCGGTGTATCCAGGAAGGATTCGAACGGCCTCAGTGGAACGTTTCGTTACCACCCTATCGGGTTACGGGCCTGGTGCAGTATCTGGTTGAGCAGGGATACGTCGAGGTCGTAAACCCGATACATGAAGAGTATCGCCTAACGTCTCGGGCACATGCCCATCTACGGGATCCGGTCGACGGCTCGTAGGAAGGTTGCTACTGCAGAACTGAGTCCTGGAGCCTTTCCGCTTCTTTCTCTCGCAGCAAATCCACGACCTGGCGGTACAGGCGATGATACTCCCGTGGGCGCTGCGAATAAAATTCGACCGTTTCCTCGTAGCTCTCCGGTGAGATCTCGAAGTAGGCAAACACCGAGTCGCGAGCCTCAGCGGCCAGCTCTTCTTCGTCGAGCTCGAAGCGTGTCTGAAGCAGGTGAAGCTCTGCTTTTACCGCCACAAAGGTTTCGTCATCAAGGGCGGGCCCATCCGGCTCGGTTAGAAAACAGCCGGAAAGCAGCCCTGCCAAAAGTATGAGGCTAACGACTCGCATGCTCTCAATTCCGCTGAGGAAGATATGCTCGACGAGTGAGGGGTTAGTCAGCCTGTGCTACCGTTCGATCTACTTCTTCCGCCGTGCGGAAAGTTTTTGCGATAACCTCCATCTGACGCAGGAAGTCGCGCTTGCTGTGAGTAGGGGCGAACACCATACCATCCATCAGGTAGTTGCGCCCGGTGGCCTCATCATAAAACGCGTAGGAAACAAACGAGCCGCCCATGCCGGCGGGTAAGCGGCGCCCTTCTTCGTCCTCCTCAATCATGTGCCAGAGCCCACGTAACTCATACGCGTACCTGCCCTGAAACTCTGTCTCGACGGCCTCAAGCGGGCGTCGGGTATCTACCTGAACGAATGCGCCTCGAGTGCCCTCAAGATGCTCCTGGCCGAGTGAGTCGCGCTTGGCAATAATCCACTCGGGCGAGAGATCTGCGGGGTCTCCATCTTCCTCGTAGTACACGACGAGGCTGCGCCACGTGTCGGTCAGAATACGCCGTAGCCAGACGAAGCCTGGCTCATCGATAGCGATCTGGTAATCATGCTGGGCGTGTACGGCAAAGCCATGCGTTTCCATGAGCGTTTCCTCGATATCATGCTGGCGCCCGCGCCTGAACATGTCGTTATGCATGCGCTCAAACACAACCGTCTGGAACGAATCCCGAATAGCCGAGCCGTTGTTTTCGAGCGTCTGGATTAGGGACTCTTCGTCGTTAGCCGTAATAAAGAATATCTGCTGGCCTCTACGCCACTGATCGCGTCGTGGCACAACCGCGGTACCTCCATCTGTCACTGCCTGACGGGCATCTTCAGACAGCACGCTTCGAAGGAACCGTGCTTCGTTGGTTTCCTCGTTCAGCGGTGCTACAAACACTACATTCTTCAGGGATTGCGCCCGGTTTAGATCGCGCTCCCGCTGAATGGGGAGATGGTTAAGCTCAAACATGCGTTCCGGTACGGGATGCGTGTAAACATACTGACCGACCGCATCCTTGACTGCGTCTCCCAACTCGCCATTCCAGTGAGTTGTGTCGATAACGATCGTTATTTCGCTATCAGAGCCTGCGGCAGATGGGCGGGTGTCAATGGCATCGCAGGCCACCAAAAGCAACATACCTGCAAATAGCGCGGGAAGCACGAGGCGCGCGCGGAATAGGACAGAAAGCGTCATGGGGTGATGTCAAGTGGGCAACACGTTCGACAAGTGTTCAATAGCTAACACTAAGTCTCATTTTACTCGGGCTCGCAACTTGTGTTGCTATCCTGCTATTTTGCCAAAGGTGTGCTTACGTCTCCATGTTTCAGTTGCTGTGCGAATGCCTGAATCTTTGAAAGGCGCTTCTCCAGCGAAACCTCCGTTTCGTCCCAGAGGCGCTCTATTTCATTTATCAGAGCAGAGCCCACAATGAAACCGTCCGTGTGAGTTGAGAGATGCTGTGCGTCGCTGTGAGATCGAATACCGAATCCAACCAGGAGCGGGTTGGAGGTAACCAGCGACCGTGCACGTTTCAGGTAGGCGCTCACGCGGTCAACTCCATCGATGGAGGAACCGGTCAGCCCTGTCATGGAAACGGCGTAGACAAAGCCAGTCGCGCGTTCGTCAACATGGCGGATACGCTCGTCTGAGGAATTAGGCGCGATCAGGTAGACCACATCCAGGCCGCTGTCCTCTGCTGCGGAATCGATGAGGTGGCCCTCATCCGGGGGTAGATCCGGGAGGATGAGGCCGTCCACGCCTGCCTCTGCAGCCTGTTGGCAGAACGCTTCGACGCCGAATTGATGGACGGGGTTGATGTACCCCATCAGCAGGAGCGGTGTCTCGCTGGTCTTGCGAAACGCGCGCACGGTATCAAACGCATCGGAGAGCGTGACCCCATGCTTGAGGGCGCGGGCACTGGACCGCTGGATGGGCAAGCCTTCAGCCAACGGATCGCTAAACGGCATACCGAGCTCGATGAAGTCGGCGCCTCCCGCTTCTATGGCCTTGAGTAGCGGAAGCGTTGCCTCCGGATTGGGAAAACCGTTGGTAAGAAAAAGCCCCATGGCTTTTTCGTTTCGTTCCTTCAGTTGATTTAATCTGGTGCTCAGTCGAGACATGGTTTCGGGTGAATTCCAGGCCGGCGGTTTGGGAGAGAGAGGGCGTTAGGGCGCGTGGTCGAGGTGCGGTTAGCTATGCTTCGGGGCGGGTATCGCCATTGTCATGTCCCAGATGGAGATCGGGGATATAGTCTTTGTTTGGTTCTCGAAGGGATGCCGGACCACACCATTTGTCTGCAGACCGCATCATATTTACAAGACTGGCCTGTATTTTATCATATTGATCATCAAGGTTCTCATAAACATTCTGTGTTACGTAGCCGTGGTCGAGGGCGAAATCCAGCCAGGCACGAGTTTCTGCGGCTTCCGAATCGGCATCAGTGAGTTTGCTTATAAAGTGCTTGGGGTAGCGTCGCTTACGCCATGCTTCTGCGATACTCGCGTTTACGGAGCGCGATGATCGCCGGATCTGGTCTGTCAATGCATATTGCTCCTCGTGAGGCCAGCTTTTTGTCGCTTTATAGACAGCCCGAGCAGCCCGGAAGGCATCTCGGTAAACGCGCAGGTCCCGAAATCGCTTGATCATGGCACCGAGGAAGTTGATTTTTAGGTACAGGTGAGGAAGATACAAACCATCGTCACATCCCCCAGGCGCCCTACCGCCCCTACGCCCTCTCGCCCTTACGCATACCTGGCGATCGTGGCCATATCCTTGTCGCCGCGACCGGAGCAGTTGAGTACGATAACGGCTTCTTTTCCTAATTCCTTAGCGATGGCGGGCAAGAGGGCGACGGCGTGTGCGGTCTCGAGGGCGGGGATGATTCCCTCGGTTTCAGAAAGTAATTTGACACCTTCCATCGCCTCGGTGTCGGTGACCGCGCGGTAATCCACCCGATTGAGGTCGCGCAGGTATGAGTGCTCAGGACCTACGCCGGGGTAGTCCAGTCCAGCCGAAATGGAGTGGGCGAGTTCCACCTGTCCGTGGCTGTCCTGCAGCAAGTAACTCATCGCACCGTGCAGAATGCCCGGGGATCCCTTGGATAGGGTAGCAGCATGACGCCCGTTGAGTCCTTCTCCCGCAGCCTCAGCGCCTATCAGGGCAATCTGCTCATCATCAATGAACGGATAATAAATGCCGATGGCGTTGGAGCCTCCACCAACACATGCTACGACGGCATCGGGCGAGGGGCGTCCTTCTGATTCTTCGAGTTGAACACGGGTCTCTTCCCCAATAACCCGATGGAAGTTCCGGACCATCATCGGGTAGGGATGAGGTCCTACCACCGATCCGATGATGTAAAAGGTGTTGTCCACATTCGTCACCCAATCCCGGATCGCTTCGTTGGTGGCATCCTTTAGCGTTTGGCTGCCGCTCGTGGCTGCCCGTACCTCGGCGCCAAGCAATTCCATACGCTCCACGTTCAGGCGCTGGCGCTCCATATCCTCAGCGCCCATATACACTACACATTCCACACCGAATTTCGCGCAGACGGTGGCCGTTGCTACACCGTGCTGCCCAGCACCCGTCTCTGCGATTATGCGCTCTTTGCCCATCCGGCGGGCAAGCAAAATCTGGCCGATGGTGTTGTTGATCTTGTGAGCTCCCGTATGACAGAGGTCCTCGCGCTTGAGGTAGATGCGCGCTCCGCCCAGGCGCTCCGTCAGCCGATCGGCAAAGGAAAGTGGCGTCGGGCGCCCGACATATTCCCGAAGGAGATGCCGGTACTCCGCATCAAAGGCGGGATCAGCCTGGG
>SLED01000083.1 GCA_007124945.1 Salinibacteraceae bacterium
CCGCGGAAATTACGGGGTTGTGCGAATGAACGGCGGCTTTGGCAACCGCCCCCTTGTCGGCCTCGCGCCGGACCTCTCCTATGGCGCTCGCTTCCGGCGCGACGTACAGGTGCTTCTGGACGAGCGGCAGGAGCTTGGCAATCGCTACAACCTCAACGGACACCCGCTCCTCTGGCTACCGCCGTGGGACGGAGAGAAGTCGAGTGCCATTCCGCTGGAAGATTGCGATCCGTATTTCATTGAGGTGTGCCGTCGGATACGCCTGACCTCAACAGACGGGGAGATCACCTGCTGGCGAACCAATACAAAGGGACAGCGGATCGATGCCCCCAGCGACCTCAACGGCATCACCGGAGACCCGTGGACACCCATCGAAAAGAAGGGCGCCAAGGCGCTTACCTTAGGAGAGTCCGGCTTTACGTATGACCTGCTGCAGCAACTCATCCTCGGTTCCGAATACACCAGGCCTCCGGCTCTGGAGATACGCGAAGGCGATGGAGATGCGCTGTACCTCGTCGCCCGCACACTCGTCCGCGGGCAGGGCAAGACCGATGGACTGCATAAGCGCATCGTCCCCATTCCCAAGAAGACCTCCACGATCTTCCGCAAACGAACTGAACGCGAGATTCTGGCCAAACGCGCGCAAGCCCGCGTGGAGTTGGTGGACGAGGTCCGCCGCAAGGTGCTCTATTCCGCCATTGCAGCGCTCGTGAGCAGCGGACGCGATGAGCGCCCCGACAGCGACAGGGTCTCACCCTACCTGCAGCGCTTCACGCGAGCCGTCGACGAGCGTTTTTTCGATGCGCTCTGGGCTTCTGTTGAGATGGACGAGGAAGAGGCAAGAAAAGACTGGCAGCAGGTCTTGAAGGAGGAGGCTGAACAGACCTTTGAGGATGCCAAGCGCAGCACCCCCATCGCGGCCATCCATCGCTGGAAAGCGCGCAGCAAGGCACAGTCCTTTTTCGAAAGCCGCATCCGCTCCGTGCTTGACGCACTTTACGAACCGACCACAAAACAACCGGAGGTTGCATGACTGAATCTATCGAACAGGCACCCGTTGT
This sequence comes from Salinibacteraceae bacterium, assembly GCA_007124945.1. Taxonomy (GTDB): domain Bacteria; phylum Bacteroidota; class Rhodothermia; order Rhodothermales; family Salinibacteraceae; genus Tc-Br11-B2g6-7. The sequence goes on from SLED01000083.1 coordinate 1,062, forward strand.
TTCCGCTCAGGAAGTAGAGACGCCAGCCCAACGAAAATCACCCGCGCGAGCGGCTGGATCCGCTGCCGCTCGCCTGCGAGACAGCGTTTCCTCTGGCGACCGCGCCGAGCTGAGGCGCCTGGATCCCAAACGGCCCTTTACGCCAGCCCTTTGGAAGCTGCTGCTTGACATGGGACAGCACGATGCGCCTGAGTGGATCAGCCAGGATCGATGGGAGCGCCGTTGGGCTACGCTGCTCATGGGCCTGGCCTTTTGCGCCGAACTGCATGACTACAAGCGGAGCCTGGGCAGTGCCCTTGCCGAAGCCGGTTACTCTGAACTTCGCCTCGTGCGACTGCTTCGCGCCGAAGGAGAACAGCTCGAAACGTATATCCGCCGCCTGGCGCAGTACCTGCACAGCAAACAGCAAAAGGCTAACTGGGGCGATGTTGCGAACCTGCTCTTCTATCAATCAGGCGAAACCAGTGACAAGATCCGCCTCCACATTGCACGCGCCTACTTCGCCGCGCGACACGCGCAGAGCCCTTGATCTCGTACCTTACCTAACTTTTCCTAATGTTTCCTATGCCTACGCCAACCTTTCTGCAGTTCCATACCCTCACGTCCTATCCCGGCACGCTTCTCAATCGTGACGACGCCGGCTTCGCCAAACGCCTGCCCTTCGGCGGCTCGACCCGAACGCGCGTCTCATCGCAGTGCCTCAAGTATCACTGGCGCAATTTCGACGGTGAGCACGCGCTCTATCGCATGGACGTCCCCGAGTCGTATCGTTCGCGGGAGACCTTCCATCGAAAAGTGGCGCGCCCACTCATCGACGAAGGCCATCCGGCACCGCTCGTACATGCTGTGGTCTTCGCGCTGAAGGACCTGTTGCTCTCTGGTAAGAAAGCCGGCAAGACGGACGTCAAGAATCTGCTTACTGAGGATGATGAGCAGGAGATTCGTGACGCGCTTGCCACCGGCCAGATTACAATCTTCGGCCACCCTGAAGTCCGATATCTCCGGCAACTGGCTGCAGAGCAAATCGAAGGCATGCGGGAGGAATTCCCGGTATTCTGGGAGAACGGTGAGACGCCTGATAAGGATACTGTGAGTGATGCCGCTGATGCTGCTCGCGATTTCTCCTCAAGCGACCTCAAGAAGAATCTGAAGGGGATGGAAACGGCGGCCGGCCTGGACGCCTCGCTGTTCGGGCGTATGGTGACGAGTGATATTCTCGCACGCGGGGATGCGGCGCTGCATGTCGCCCACGCCTTCACAACCCACCCCGAGGAGAGCGAGAGCGACTACTTTTCTGCGGTAGACGAGCTTCGGCGGGATGAACCCGAGGAGAGCGGTGAGCTGGGCGCGGGGCACATTGGCAGTCAAGAGCTCACGAGCGGTCTCTTCTACAGCTACGTGGTCGCCGACATCCCCCTGCTCGTATCCAACCTTGAAGGCGTACCGCGCGATGAATGGCAAAGCGCCGACCCGGCACTGGCGCAGGAGGTCGTTAAACGCTTCGTAAACCTCATGGCAACCGTATCGCCGGGTGCCAAACTCGGCTCAACCGCGCCCTACGCCTACGCCCAGTGCCTGCTGGCCGAAGCCGGCACGGCCCAGCCGCGCACGCTGGCGAACGCGTTCCAACAGGCTGTTTCGATGAACGGCAACGGCGTCGTAGCCAATAGCTACCGGGCCCTGGCGAGCTATCTGGCCGACATGGACCAGATGTACGGAACACAGGCAGAGCGGCAGCTCGCGGCCATGGGTCCGACTGATGAGCTCGTGCAGGCGGCGAAGGTCGATGGCACGGTATCAGTTCACGATGTAGCCACATGGGCTGCCGACCAGATCGGCGGAGGCTCTGCGTAATGACTATCCTTCTCTTACGCTTCGACGCTCCACTGATGAGCTTCGGTGCACCCATCGTAGACCGGCACGGCGTCATCCAGCCGTATCCTGCACAGTCGATGATGACCGGGTTACTGGGTAATGCTCTTGGCATTGACCACAGCGAGCCGGATCGTCTGCAGCGGCTGCAGGAACGCCTGCGATACGCGGTCCGGCAGGATCGCCGCGGGCAGCAATTGCGGGACTACCAGACGGTCGATCTGTCTAAACCGTATATGGACGACGACCGTGCCTGGACCACGCGCCATACACTGGAAAAACGGAAAGGCGGTTCTGCCAGTTCGGGCACGCACATTCGACTGCGTGATTACCATGCTGATGCGTGCTACACGGTCGCTGTCACCCTTGAACCGGAAGACGAGCACCCATCGATTGACGCCTGTGCTGATGCCCTGCAGTATCCGGCCCGGCCGCTGTTCATTGGCCGAAAACCGTGTCTGCCCTCCGCGCCTTTGTTTGCGAAGCGTGTGCAGGCCTCTTCGTTGCTCGATGCTCTGCGCCGTCATCCCGCATCCTCGGCTGATGGCTCACCATCCCGCCTTCGGGCCTGGTGGCCGACCACGCCGGATGAGCCGCGTCCAACCCAAGCATGGATCGAAGAAGACGTACGCTACCCGGTAACAGATCGACGCGACTGGAAGAATCAGATTCATGTCGGCGAGCGCTGGCTCGCCGAAGGCGACCTCAAACCAGAAACCACCAACCCTGCCCATGCCTGATATCTCAAATGATAAGCTCCATATGGTCCACTTGCAGCTGGATCCGCGCGGCCTGGCTACGCTGGGTCGAATGCTGCGCCTGCCTCTTCGTTCTGTGACCACCAACTACCTGGTGCACTGTGCGCTGGGTGAACTCTTCCAGGACCTTGCGCCGAAGCCATTCAGCGTGGAGGAGGGGCCGTCTGATGTCCAGAACGGCAGCGGTCGCAATGTGCGTGTGCTCGGCTACGCATACGAGGGCAAAGACGCGCTTCAAGACGCTGCCCGACTCTCTGCCAGCCCAACCGTCTACGACCTCTGCGACTGGGACGCTTCCGCCACGAAGCTGATGCCGAATTCCTTTTCTACGGATGTCCCGCTCCGCTTTGAGCTGCAAGCCTGCCCGGTCGTGCGCAAGTCATCGGCAGGAGAAGGTCGAAGTGCAAATGGTGAGAAACGCACATGGAACGCAGGGGATGAGCTGGATGCGTTTCTGGCTGAAGCCTGGGAAAACCCGGACGAGAATCTGAGTCGCGAGGCGGTGTACAGAGCGTGGCTTGTCCGGCAGTTTGACGTTCGTGGCGGTGCTACCGTCGATCCTCAATCGATCTCCATGGAGCGCTTCGCCATCAAGCGGATGACGCGTCGGCCGCAGGGCGGTAATCGCCCGATGAAAAAGATGAAACGCCCCGATGTGACGCTTACCGGTACGCTCACCGTCACCAACAGCGATGCGTTTCTCGATCTGCTACGCTCCGGCATCGGCCGGCACAAGAGCTTCGGGTATGGGATGCTGAAGGTACGGCGAGCGTGATCGCAGATCCAGACGCTGCGAAGGTCTACGCTACTGACACGTGTGCGTCCGGCCAATAGGCCGCCACGCGCTTCACTCTGAACTTACGGCCTCAAACGTATGCCACTCAAAGGACGCCTCGGCCTTCAGACTGCACGGGTACCCCATGCCGATCGGCATGGGCTGCTCTGGCTGGACCGGGGCCGGCTGGCCGTCGAAGATGGCACGCTTGTCTTCACCACGGCAGGTCATGATTCGCTGGAAGCCGGCGCCTATGATATTCCGTTGCAGCAGGTGAGCAACATCTTACTCGGCCCGGGCAGCGTAGTCAGCCATGATGCACTACGCATTCTGTCCCGCCAGCAAACCGGCCTGCTGGCTGTTGGCGCCAGTGGGGTGCGCCTGTACGCTGCCAGTATGCCGTTCGGGCCAGATAGAGCCAAACGTGCCCGTCGCCATGCGGAGCTGTGGGCAGATGAAGAAACACGCATCGACATTGCCAGGGCCATGTACGCCATCCGGCTGGGCGGCTCGCTGCCGTCCTACCAGCGCGATATCGACAGCCTGCGGGGTATCGAGGGCGCAAGGATGAAGCAAACCTATAAAAACCTCGCGCAGCAATACGGTGTCGCGTGGCAGGGGCGCCGGTACGACCGGAGCGATCCCGAATCCGCCACGGCTATCAACAAAGCGATTAACCACGCCGCCACCGCCGTATACGCTGCGGCGCGCATCGCCGTAGCGGTGACGGGCACCGTGCCGCAACTCGGCTTCATTCATGAGTCCTCCGGCCACGCATTCGCGCTCGACATTGCCGATTTGAAACGAAGCACCGTAACGCTGCCGATTGCGTTTCGGGTCGCGAAGAAGAAGCAAGAGCGCCCAGGTTATGATATTGAGCGTCTCACGCGTCGCCAGGCCGGACAGACGCTTCGGAAGGAGAAGGTCATTCCCGCCATGATTGATCATATAAAAGAGCTTATCGATGGCGATGACGATAGCAGTGACACGTAACACGCCCGATCGATTCAACGGCTTTCTGGCATCGTGCATGCAGGAGATCGCACCGGGCGTGTACGTGGCGCCTGTGCTGAAGAAGGCGGTGCGAGAGCGCATCTGGCACGTGATGCTCGACTGGGCGGAGTTGCTACCGCCTGATGCCGGCGTTGTGCTGTTCTGGAAAAGCCACGCGGCGCCTTCGGGTCTCGGTATTCGTTTGCTCGGCTTTCCGAAGAAGGAGTTGATTGACTACGAGGGCGTCTGGTTAGCCCGCCGAGCGCTAACAGCCACGCATGATACAGCTGAGCTGCTGGAACTCATGGAGCATGACGAACCGGCATTTGAGGACGACGACCCGACGTTGGACCTGGTACCCCCTGTGGACGAAGAAGCGGCCACCTGACACGCACTGAGCGCCGCTTCGGATCTGTTCTTTGACGTGATGCGTAATGCATCGTGATTTAGCCCTGTGACACAATGTCGCAGGGGTGCCCCCGCACACGCGGGGATAGACCCGCTCCGATCAGCCACGCGCCCACCACTGCAACGGTGCCCCCGCACACGCGGGGATAGACCCCGCCCTGGGGAGGGCTAATCGTTATGGGTAAAGGTGCCCCCGCACACGCGGGGATAGACCCGTGTCGCCCATCGCGTCCTTGTTGCGCTGCACGGTGCCCCCGCACACGCGGGGATAGACCCGCGATCGAGGTTGGGATTTAGTACCGCCACGGGGTGCCCCCGCACACGCGGGGATAGACCCCGCTCCGTATTCGGGCAGCTCGGGCAGCTGGGGGTGCCCCCGCACACGCGGGGATAGACCCTCTTCCAGCCCATCCGCTCCCCG
>SLED01000223.1 GCA_007124945.1 Salinibacteraceae bacterium
GAACCAATATACGCCAGATCGCCGAGAGCACGCGCAAACGAATAGCGCATACCATTCACGACTGACTCATGAGCACCTTCCTCATCCAGCGCTACATCATCGGTTGGGCCGGGGTTCACGATATCGAAATCGCAGCCCGTTAAAAGAGGGATCAGTATCAGTAAAAGCGTAACAGGGATTAGCTTTAAAAAGCGTACGCGTAGTTTCATGGTAGATCGCAGATCGTGTATTGCGGGGGAAGCTTTTGCGGTGATGGACTCCTTTTCGAGGATTAGAAGCCAATCCGGATGGAGGCAGTCACGGCCGCCGGAGCAGGGATATGCTCGCCGATGAACCGGGTTAAGTCGCCGGTGGTGCGATACGTCATTTCAGGGTCGAATTCCCAGAAGTCGTCATTCTTCCACGTTAGCAGATTGCGCCCGGTAAGTGTAAACGTTGCATCATCAATCTGCGGCACAAACTGACCGATGGGGGCCTGCAGCGAGACCGAGCGCAGACGGAAGAAGTCTGCCGGGAATATCCAAGAATTAGACTCGATGTTTTGGCGATAGCAACGGACGCGGAAGAGTGCCGGCACGTTACTCATGTTTGGATGATTGTTCGGGTCGTCTGCGGCGTAGGGTACCTGGTCATAGGCGGACTGGCACGAGGGCGACCCAGCCCCACGATCGACCATAAAGGATGACGCAGCCGCGTTTATGTAATGCCCCCCCTGATACTCGCCGCGGGCACTAAAGGTGACATTGCCCGGGAGGCCTACCGTAAGATTGGCCCCGATGATATGCGTTGGCTGGTTCGGTCCGAAGAAGTAATCGAACTCCAGCTCTGGATCCGCCAGCTCATCAGCATTCAGAACCTTTGTGCCACGCACGACCGGTCCGGGCTGCCCCTCCACTATGTTGTAGAAGGTCTCACCACCCGTATCTAAGACCTCGCTGCGGTTGGTATACAGGCTCGAGCCCAAATCGATGAAGTAGTCGTCTTGCTCAAATACAGTCGCCTGCAAAGCAAACTCTACCCCCTGGTTCGTAAGCTCACCCACGTTTTCGAGCTGGCTTCCGGTAAAGCCTAACGAAGGGGCCTGAGAGACCGCGAACAGCGCATCCCGTGTTTGCTGGTGGTAATAGGTAAATTCAACGTTTAATCGATCCTGTAAGAAGAGCGACTCAAAACCGACCTCCAGCTCATTCGTGACTTCAGGACCCAACAGCGGATTACCCACATTTTGGGGCGTGAAGGCCGGGACACCTCCGTAGCCCTCAGCTTGCCACGTCCGCGCGGCATCAAACGCTCCAGGGGCACGGCCAGCCTGACCATAAGCCGCCCGCAAGCGGAAATCTCCAAACTGTTCAGGCCAGAATGCCTCGTCCGACACCACGTAGGAGAGACTTGCCTTCGGATAAGGCTGGAACCCAAAATCATCTCCGAATGCGCTATTTCCGTCTACCCGCAGGCCGAGCGTCAGGAAGTAGCGGTCCAGGTAATCAAAGGTGCCCTCACTGAAAAACCCACCGGTAATCACCCGGAACTCGTTAGCTACTACGACCCGCTCGGCAGCTGCTGTTACGGTGTGATTTCCTGGGCCGGGGAAGCCCTGCCCGAATGCGTCAATTTCGTGCTCGCGCTCAATATTTAACTGCCCACCTGCGGCAATGCGTGCGTTAAGCTCTTCAGACAGCCCTAACTGATATCGGCCGTACGCGTCCAGGGAAAGCCCTTCGCTCACCCAGCGGCGGTCGCTTATCGCACCCTCGTTCTGGAGCGCAAATCCATACGGCCGAACATGGTTAAAGCGCTGATCGAGCCGATCATACCCTACCTGAAAGCGGGCATCGAGATTATCTAACGGGAAGTAACGGGCGGTTAAAGCGGTGTTAAACCGGTCATTCCGCGTGTGTATATCCTGATTCAGGATGTTGCTAATTTCATCCTCGTCGGATGAACCTATCGGATTATTCGGTGCTCGATAAACGTTGAATTGCAATCCATGAGCATTATTTCCGGTAGAAGTATTTTCTAAATTATGGGAGGAATAATGCGTCTGCCATTGCAATCGCAGATTATCAAAGCCTGAGAAGCCGATATTTCCGCGCAGCGAGATGCGATCCTCTCGATCATTTGGGAGCACGCCCGAAGCGTCACGATAGCCGCCCGATACGAAGTAGTCAATATCATCAAGCCCGCCGCTGACGGACACATTGGCATTATGGCCGACGCCAGTTCCCAGCCAGGGGTCCATTCCGAGGTAGGGTTCATTTGACGGGCCAAACGGCCTCATGAAGCTGTGCGATTGATCATACTGGACATTCCAGCGAGGCCGACCTTCCTGACCTCGTTTGGTGAATATCTGAATTACGCCAGCAGCCGCCTCGGTGCCGTACAACGTGGACGCGGCCGGGCCCCGAACTATCTCGATACGCTCAATATCGTTCGGGTTAATATCGTTGAGGGGGCTTTGCGTTACGTTGGAACCGCGAAAGAACGAGTCTCCTTCAGACGTACCTCTCGGATACTGGTCAGCAGAAAACCGCACCCCGTCGATAATGATTAGGGGCTGGTTGCTCATGCTGAGACTAACGTTGCCTCGCAATCGGATCTGCGTTCCCGCTCCCATACTTCCAGACGTAGACGTCACGTCCACTCCCGGAGCGCGCCCTTGCAGCAGTTCGTCGGTATTCAGATTCGTTTCAGCCAGATCTGCAGTAGAGATTCGTGCAACCGTCTGCCCCATTTCGCGCTGTCGGGTTTCACCGGCTGCGCCCGTAACAATAACCTCCTCCAGGCCTGCTACGTCGGGACGAAGCTCTACGTCAATCACGGTGCGTCCTTCGATCGGCACCTCTTCGGTATGATACCCGACGAACGAGAAAACCAGAACCTCTGCATCATCTGAGACCTCAAGCTGATACTCCCCATCGAAGTTGGTCGTCGTTCCGACTGTCGTTCCCTGAACCACTACGTTGGCCCCGGGAATAGTCTCTCCCGTATCAGCATCGTACACCGTACCTCGAATCTCTTGCTGAATGTCTACGGGCACAAACCTCTCCACCTCCATTGCTGGGACTCCAGCAACAGCAGGCTGGACTCGTGATGAAGACTGACTCATCTGACCCGAAAGACCCGATGCAGCACCTTCCAGAATTATTATGTCGCGGTTCTCAGTGATTACGATTTCAAGCGATGAACCGGACGCTATCTGGCCCAGCACTTGCGCCACAGATTTATTCGTCGCGCTAAAGGAGATCAACTCCTCAAGCTCCACCTGATCCGAGCTGTAAGAAAACCCTAAATCAGCCTGGCGAGCGACTTCAACAATCACTTGCCTGATCGGGGCCTCGCTGAAATCCACCGAAATACGCTGCTGCAAATCGGGCAGTGTGCTCTCGTGGGCGACGACACGCTCCGACTGGCTTTGAGCGTGATCTGCTGTCAGCAACATGGTATCCTGAGCAGCCGCTCCTAACGTCGTAAAGACAAGCGCAATCAACAGGCATGCGCGACTGAATGAGTTAGCCATTTGGTGTAAATCTCTCATGACAGAGTGCGAGAATCTTTGTAGTGGGGGGATAACTTGAAAGATGTTATGGCTGTCGGAAGGCCATCAGCCAAGGGCCTGATTGCTCGGGGTGTAGCCACATGCTTCTTTAGAGGATCGCCGGCACACTGAAAAAATGATCCGGTCACCCTCCAGGCGATAGTCAATGCCAAGCGCCGTTGAGACAACATCAAGCACGTCGCGTATCGATTGGCTACGCAGATTGGCCGTCAGCCTTCGCGACTTGATCTCCTCGTCCTCAATCTGGTATTCCAGATTATACCAGCGGCCGAGCCGACGGGCTACCTGTTCCAGGGGCTCTTCATCAAACACGATGCGCCCGTCCATCCACCCGAGGTACACATCCAGGTCAGCAGCCCGCGTTACGACAAGCTGGTCCGGTGTGATACGGCCCATCTCGCCCCGCTGAATGGGCGTGCTTTCAACCTGGCTGTGCTCCGGCTGAATGGAAACGGTTCCTTCCGCCACAGCCACGTCTGTCTGCCCATCTTCTGAATAAGCCCGAACGTTGAAGGCGGTACCGATTACGTCTACTCGAGCATTGGCTGTCCGGACGATAAACGGCCTGTCGGGATCTGAATTAACATCGAAATAGGCTTCTCCCTCAACGAACACCTCGCGAGGGCCATCCTCTGTATCGCGAGGAATGCGCAGCTTGCTATCTACATTGAGACGAACCTCCGTCCCATCAACCATCTCAATAACGATGCGCTCGCCTCTGTCGGCAACAACCTCTCTGAAGTCCATACTTTCATCGTTACCCCATAGCCCGAGGGCAGATGGACTTGTCAGATAGATAATACCGACGAGAAGTAAGACTACCGCCATCACACCGGCAAGCACTCGAGTTGGCTCCTGCCCGCGTCGCTTAGTGCGTCTCAGGCGTGTAGCTGCCGCAGTAGTAGACTGACCATTGGCCGAACTCCACTCCGCGCTTTTTTGCCGATCTCTATCGGGCGCGAGACGGTCCTCAAGCTTCCGACCATCAGCACTATCAATTTGGGAAGCAATATAAGCCCATGAATCATCAACGTTATGATGGGCCTCCTCAACCTTAAACGAACACTCTGAGGACAATCCCCAAATTAATTCTATTTTCCGGAATAGCTCACGTCTATGACGCTCACTTTCAATCGTGCCCCTGATGCATTTTTCATCATGCTCGGAGCACTGTCCCGAAAGGTATCGGGCGAGCAAATTCCAGAGTGCATTATTCATATTCGACATTTTTCAAACACTTTATTTTTCACCTGTACCTGCAGCCATCACTACACATACCTTCCAATTATCTCTTTTCTGAGATACCTCAAACATCTGCCGATATGATTCTCTACCGTCTTCGGCTTAATGTCCATGATCTTCGCTATCTCCTTGTAGGTGAGCCCATGTGCACGATGAAGGATGAACACGCGTCTTCGCCTGGAGGGCATTTCATCGATAGCATTCTGTATAGCTGCCTTCAGCTCCGAATGCTTGTAGACATCCTCGGCTGTTCTCCCCGTATGATTCTCTTTTCTACCGAGGATTGTCTCCATCGCGCGCTTCGAAGCTTCCTCACTCCGAAGATGATTAAGCGATTTATTTCGCACTGCCTTGTACAGGTAGGCTTTTAGTGAACCGTGGATCACCCACCTGAATCGCCGCTCCCAGATGTCGATGAAGACGTCCTGTACAACTCCCTGCGCAACACTTTCAGAGCGGACGTAGCTGGACGCAAAGCGGCATAGGTCCGGATAATATGCGTAGAACATCTTACGGAGGCCTTCCGGATCACCAGTTTGCACCTGGGAGACCCATCGTTCCTCGGAGGGCTCTTTCTCTCGGCTCGAATACGGTCTCCCCGACCCACGCGATCGATTGACCGACCCGCGCGTGGCGGATGGGGCTCGTGAGGCAGGGGGTTCGATCTCCACAGACTTGGGTTCTCGTGAGATATTATCCGGGTGTTCACCTATAAAGGCACGCGAGCCCCCCACACCCCCCTCAAAACTTCCTCAAAAAATTTTAATCACTTCACCTGGGCTCCATTTCATCTTTACACAACCAGATTGCAATCAGCTTGAGAAGCTGGCTTCGACCATCGGGTAACAAAACGGCCCGAGTTAACACCTCGCACGAAAATGCATCTCAGTGGACGGCCTGGCAGCCTTGCATTCGAAGCAGTGGCTGACGGCCTTCGATCATGCGAGCATTTCTTCGGGCGCGCGGTGCATCGTCCGTAGAGCAGTCGGTAAAGAACTGGAGCACTCCACAGGGCCTCAACTGAGTGTCAGCAAATATTGAGGTGGGGAGGCGGGAGACGTGTGAACATTCTAAATGAACGAATAGGATTTCCATACTGCAAGCATTAATTTCCTCGCCAGCACAGGAGCCCAATGGCGATCTTGAGGCTTCTCGGTGTTAGGATTAAATTCCTCCAATCGCGCGATTCGGCTCCAAGATCATGTGGTAGAGGAGAGTGATTACGAGCGTATCTTTAAAGCTACCACGTCCACACCGGGCCCATCTGACACTCAGTGAATCGGTATCGTCCATGGCGAGCCGGCGCACCTACACTCCGCGCCAAGTAAAGGATTGACCTCGCACTCCATCGAGCGACAACGGAAGACGGCCAGGAAAATGAGGACACCGGATTGACGGCGGGCGTGGACAGAA
>SLED01000281.1 GCA_007124945.1 Salinibacteraceae bacterium
CGGGACCTCTCGCCCTCAGACATGACGGTGCTCGGGTTGCTGGGTGCGGTAAACACCTATCTGCCGCTGGTGAAGCATCATCATGACGGCGGCCGCAGTCATCCAGAGGAGTTGTTCAAGGTGATGCTCGCCCTGGCCGGACAGCTCACCGTCTATGCGCGGGAGGTGCGCACGATGCCGCGGGACTTCCCGGCCTACGACCACAGCAACCTTACCAGCTGCTTCAACAGGCTCGATCAGTTGCTCCGTGAGATGCTCGGAGAGGCTGAACCTCCCTCCAACTACGACCAGATCCCGCTCCAGTCTGATCGGGAAAATCTGTACACCGCGTCCCTCTCGAATGCCCAGCTTGATGGCTCGGGGCTGTTTCTTGTCGTGAAGGACGATCAGATCGAGAAGCAACGGCTGGTGTCCGAGCTACCGTTGATGCTGCGCGTAGCGTCTCCAAGCACCATCGATGCGGTGCTGCGGAGCTACACGCGCGCGCTCCCCATTGAGCATGCCGCCTCGGTGCCGACCGCGATACCGCTCGACGAGGAGGCCTGCTACATCCGCCTGAAGCAGCAAGGGCCGTTCTGGGATGCCATCACCGATGATTCCGCCCTGTCGGTGTACGTGCCACCCGATTTCAAAAGCGTACGCCTTCAACTTGTAGCTACCAAAGGCTCTGCCTGAGTGTGCTGTAGAACAACTTCCCCCCTCCCGCTATGCCGGATTACCGAGACAGAGGCCACACGCACTTCGACGAGTCGGAATACCGCCGGCTTGCAGAGATCTATGCGGATTGTTTTGCGCTGATCTTGCAGCTGCGCTCCACCGACGCCCTGGGCGATCCCGAAACGCTGCGTGGCCGGACGAAAGAGCTTATCAAACAGGCCGAGCGAAAAGCCGAGCGTGCAGGTATCAGCCGCGAGGATGCCCGCCGCGCCAGCTTCGCGATAGTCGCCTTCATCGACGAGACGATCCTCGCCTCTGATTGGCAGCACAAAGAGGAGTGGATGTCCCGCCCGCTTCAGCAAGAACTCTTTGACCGGTATGATGCCGGTGAGGAGTTTTTTGAGAAGCTGGAGACGCTTCGCGATGACCCGGGCGTGCATGCGGAAGTGCTGGAGGTGTACTACCTCTGCATGACGCTCGGATTCAAAGGCAAGTATCAGCTACACAGTCAAGAGCAGCTCCGGCTCAGCATTGAAGACGTCCGAGAGCAACTCTCCGGGCGGACTGATCGGAGGCTTCGGAAGCTATCCCCCCGCGCTCTTCCCGAAGACCAGGCGGTAAACGAGTTCAAAACCAAGATTCCGCTCTGGGTGATCGCCGTGGTTGCCCTGACGATTGCTGCTCTCACCTACATCGGCATGAGTTTCTATATCTCTGGAGCGGAGAGTGACGTGGCCTCAGAAATCCAGCAGCTGGCGCAAAGCGGTACGCTCCGATAGCCGGGGCTCCCCCTGTTGAACCAACCCTGTACGTGTTATGTCGTGGCTGATTCAAGTTCTCAAAAGTCGATCGTTTCTTATCGGCCTGGGGATCGTATTTGGATTGATCCTGTGGCTTGTTGTGAGCGCGTGGTTTGACCTGTCGGTGGTTACACAGCTTGTTGGTGTCATTGTATTTCTCGCCGTGTGCGTTACGTGGCTCTTCGTCCACATCATGCGGGCCAACCGCAGCGCCGATGCCATCGAGCAGTCGATACGGGCGCAGGCCGAGCATCAGCTGCAAAACGCGCGGCCGGACCGGCGCGCCGAGATTGAACAGCTCCGGGAGCGGCTCGAGGCCTCAATCGACAAGCTTAAGAAGTCGAAGCTGGGCCGAGGGCGCGGGCGTGCGGCACTGTACGCCTTACCCTGGTACCTTTTCATTGGGCCGCCGGGATCGGGCAAAACAACGGCCATTGCCAATTCCGGCCTCAACTTCCCGATGGGTATCGACCGCGTGCGCGGCGTCGGCGGTACGCGTGATTGCGACTGGTTTTTCTCCGACAACGCGATCCTGCTGGATACTGCCGGTCGGTACATGACCGAAGAGGATGACACGGAGGAGTGGTACGCCTTTCTCGACACCCTAAAAGAGCACCGGCCCGACCGGCCGATCAACGGCGTCATCGTTGGAATCAGCGCGAACGAACTTGCAGATGCGTCCCGGGACGAGGTAGAGTGGCACGCGGATAACATTCGCCGCCGCCTCGATGAACTGATCACCCGGCTGGGCGTGCGCTTTCCCGTCTACGTGGTCTTCACCAAGTGCGACCTCATCCAGGGCTTCGTCGACTTCTTCGGCGAGTTGACACGTCGGGAGCGTGAGCAGGTTTGGGGCGCCACCGTAGACGTTGAGGAAGAGGAAGCGGTGGAGGCAGACCATCTTTTCGGGCAGGAATTTGACCGGCTGTACGAATCGCTTCTCTCCACGCGCACTGTGCGTCTGGGGCAGTCCATGAAGCGAGAAGAACGGCATAAGGTCTTCGTTTTTCCGCACGAAGTGGAAGCCGTTAAGGAGAAGCTGCAAGACTTTGTCGGGCGCCTCTTTCGGCCCAACCCCTACCAGGAAACGCCTGTCTTCCGCGGTTTCTACTTTACGAGTGGCACCCAGGAGGGAGCGCCCATCAACCGCGTCATCCGCGCGATAGCGGACAAGTTTGATCTTCCCGCTACGCAGTACGGTGAAGAGGTAGATGAAGTAGAGGCCAAGAGCTACTTCATTAAGGACGTCTTCAAGCGGGTCATCATCCCGGATCAATTTCTGGTGCAGCAGACCTCCAAAGCGGCTACGCGTGGCCGGCTACTACGCGCGGGCTCGGTGATGGCGGCCATTGCCGCGCTGGTGCTGTTCGTGCTTGGTACCTCACAGGCAATCATACGAACCAACGTGGACCTAAACCGGGCCCAGGAGGCTGCGAGCGAGGCAGCCCTCGTGCACTGGGAGGACACGCCTTCAATGGATGATTTTGAGAGGATGGAGCGGCTTCGTGAGGAGGTGGCCCTGCTGGAGCGGCGCGAGAGTCGTCCGCCGCTGCTTCGTCTCGGCCTGTATCGCGGTAGTTCGGTGCTCGGTGCGGCGCGATCGCTGTATGACGAGCGCATGAATGCCTTCATGGATGACTATGCGCTAACCGTCCTGGAGGATTCCATCGCGACGTTTACCAGGCAGTCGGAGGTCGAGAGTGACGACCGCGATCGCATGTATGAAGCGCTCCGCGCCTACCTGCTCCTTACCACCGAAACGGCGCGCCTGGAGGATGAGGTGGACCGCAACTTCCTTACGCGCGTCCTTGCCGGCTATGCAGCTGGATCCATAGAAGCGGAGGGCGGCGATGTACGCAGACTCGAGCCCTACATCGAGGAGCAGTCCGCTGCATTCGTGAGCGCCCTCCATCAAGGATCGGTAGCGGGCCGAGAGGCAGACGACCACCTGATCGCACGCACGCGTGACCTTATCTATGAGCAGCCCAGCATCTCCCGCGTCTATCAGCGGATGAAGCAGGAAGGAGAGGACCGGCTCCGCCCGTTTACGCTGGCGGATGCACTGCAGGGTCGAAGCCTCGACCTGTTCGACGGCGAACCGGAGGTGTCGGGCTTCTTCACCATGGATGGGCTTGAGCGCTTTGTGCTCGATAGGATTGAGGAAGAGAGCGAGGACCCCACAGCCGATGACTGGGTGATGGGGCGAGAGGAAGGTGAGCTTCCCGCGGATATGCTCGACAGTGAGACGATGGAGCGTGAGCTTTGGGATCTCTACTTCCAGGATTATGCAAGTGCCTGGCAGCGGTTCTTGCGTCAGGTTCGATACCGCCCGTTTGCTGATCTCACTGACGCTGCCCGCGGGTTTGAACGGTTAAGTGATCCCTCGGAGTCGCCCATCCTTTACCTGATGGCCCAGGTCACCAATCAAACGCAGTTTGCTACTGAGGGGCTCGACGCGCGCGGGGTCATAGAGGGCGTAGATCAGGCGCGCGGCTTCATTAGCGGCACGCCCCGTCGCGTGCTTGATCGCGCATCGCGCCTCTTCGGCGGCTCAGGAAATGGTGAGAATGGAGACGAACTTTCGGACATGCCTGTGGATCGACGATTTGCATGGCTGCACGACCTCAACGCAACCGAGGCTGTGACGGGTACCGGCGGATCCGCGCTCGTGGATGCAATCAATAGCTTCTCCCATCTTCGATCCAACCTGGAATCGGCTGCGCAGGACCCCGCCGATGCAGCCGACATGGCCGCGTCGGTACTGGATCGCAATGGTGGAGAGCTGGCGCGCGAGATGCGCAGTATCCGGGCGTCGCTCGGACGCATGGATGCCGATGTGCGGCGCAGCCTCTTCGACCAGCCCATTCAGATGGCCTGGGCAGCTGTCCTGGCCTCAGCGCAGGAATACCTGAACGAGCGCTGGCATGACAACGTCTATCAGCCCTATCAGATATCCCTTGCCGACCAGTATCCGGTCGATATTAATAGCAGCGTGGATATCCCCATCAACGATTTTGAGTCGTTCTTCCGGCCTAACGATGGAGTGCTCGATGAGTACTTTGATGATTACTTGAGTCCGTTTGTGCGCGGGAGGGACCTGCGATCGGCGCGGACATGGGAGGGACGCGGTATCCAGGTTTCTACCGCAGCCGCACGCGCTTTCGAGCGTGCCGATGCAATCAGCGAGGCACTGTACACCGGAGATGCGCTACGTTTCGAGTTCGAGCTACGCCCCGATCATCCCGAACGGGAGGAAGGAGCGCCCAGCGTGGGACAGGTATCGATTGAGATCCACGGCCGGGATGCCAGCTATGCGATGGGCAGTGTGCGTCCCTGGACCGAGTTTGTGTGGCCCGAGCGCTCGGGAGCGCGGCTCAGCGTCTCAACCCGGGCTGGAGGGCTCGCACCGAAAGTGTATGAGGGGGATTGGGCCTGGTTTAAGATGTTTCAGGATGCCAACATTAACCGGCTTGGCTCCGCTCAGTACGACGTACGCTGGGCTTTCGATGATGGGGTCACGGTGCTGTACCAGCTTCGCACGGGCAGCAGCACAAACCCGTTCAACGACATACGGTCGTTCTTCAATTTTCAGCCGCCAGAGCGCCTCAATTAGAAGCCCCGCCCTCACACGACTACCTACCAGTTGAATGAATTCCCCGGTCCTTGCATGCTTCGGGAAAGTGCCCACGCACGGCGATTTCGTGCGTCACCGGGCTTCAAGCCCTGCGTGGCGTTTGCTGGACGAAGGCGTGCAGCGCGGGTTGCTCGCGGCGCGGCGGGCCCAGGGACGGGCATTCAAGCAGGCATTCCGCGACATGAGCCCGCTGCATTTTGTGATGGTTACGCCCGGCAGCCTGCTCTGCGGCGCGATACATCCGAGCAGCGATAAAGCCGGACGTGCGTACCCAATGATTGTGGGAATGGAGCTCTCCGGGCCACCACAAGAAGAGGCCGTGGTGATGGTCCCCCTCCGATGGGCACCCGCCCTCAGGCGAATGGCGCGCCTGGCAGAGCGAGCCGCCAACGGTGAGTGGAAACCGTACGAGCTCATCGATCGCCTCAAGGACCAGGACCTTGTGCCCGATCCCCGGGCTACCGCCACCGGTGACGCATTTCTTCGCAAAACCAATCTGGAGGAGTTCTCCTCCCTGCTCTGGGATGATTTCGACGACGCCAGAAAATATCTCGTCTTTAAGAACATACTCGAAAGCTTTCCCGGTGAGGGGCAGGACCCGTCGCTGAACGGTAAGGGCGTTACCTTCCCGCTTGGCCCCAGCGCGGACAACCACCCGCAACTCATTCTCTTCTGGCTCTCTCTCGTGCATCGGCTTTCCAGCCCGGATACTGGCGTGGACATGTACTTCTGGGATGCATCCCCCGACGCCGAGGAAGATAGATCCAACCTCATGCTTTTCGAGGACGCTCGGCGCGGGCAGGCGTTCGAGCTCCTGTTCGGCGGCAGTGCCGCACAGGGTCAGTTGATGAATCTACAGGAAGATGGCCAGCAGAAACCGGCCGACATCGTCCTCTCGCTTCCGCCAGAGATCGGGTCGCTACTGGAGGATGGCTCCGCGACACTGCAGAAAGTACTCCGTGGCGTCTGATACGACGCGCCCGGCGGCCCGGCCCCGCGCGTCGATCAACCCCTGAATTTTTGCTCACTTGACGGACAACAGAATGGCTGAAGAGACCCTCTCCACTACTGACGCGGATCA
>SLED01000135.1 GCA_007124945.1 Salinibacteraceae bacterium
CTGCGCGACGAGAATCCGGAGGCCCGTCTCACAGACATCACCAGGGAGGCGATTAATCGGCTGCAGGAATGGTGTGCCATGACTGATGTGTCCATCCAGACGGAAGTATCCGATCAGTCTTTTGCCGACCTGGACCATGTAGCAGACGACATCCTTCACAACACGCTGGCGCTCAACCTTCTTTGGACAGACGGTGAGACGCTGGCCGGGTCACGATTCAACCGGTCACTCTGGTTTCGGGAGCGATCCTCACCTTATCTCTGCCCAATCTGCGGATCACCCCACGCGCGGACTCGCGATGCCGCACAGTATCGCGTCTCCGTACTGGCCTCCGAGCGGGTCACGGATGAGGATTGGGAGCCGGTGCCAAACGGCTCCGTGTTCACCGTTAGCAGTGATGGAGTATTTCACCAGGAGGGTCTGGTGTTTCACTAATCAGCATCCGCGTCCAGCAGCGATTATTGCTTTGGGGAGTGCCCTCAGTGCGCGAAAAGTGAGGGCGCCCGACGCATTCCCGGCTGCCTGATGTTGCGTCTTGCTTTGCATCCCTGCACGTAGTAGGTTCTGAACGGTTTTCGTTCATCGACGCCTGCATACCGTGCTGGAACGCCTCAAGGTACCCCATACGCTGGTTTTGCTTTTCGGTCTGATGGTGCTGGCGCTGGTCTGCACCTGGGTGATCCCGTCCGGTTCATTTGAGACCGAAACAACGCCGGACGGGCGGGAGGTGGTGTTACCCGGCACGTTTGAGGTTGATGAGGAGCAGGAGGGGCTCTCGCCGGTGGCGCTCTTTACAGTTATCCCGCGTGCTTTCGCTGATACGCAGGGCATCATCTTTTTCGTGCTGATTGTGGGTGGAGCCCTGGCGGTCGTTCGCGAAACCGGCGCTATTGACGCAGCCCTGTCCCGGATCATCGACCGGTTCGGTAATTATCCCGCACTTCTGATACTGGCGGGAATGTTCGCGTTTGCTGTTGCATCCGCGACGATCGGGATGGCGGAGGAATACATTCCGTTTGCGGTGATTCTGGTGACACTGTGCATTGCGTTGAAGATGGACGCTATCGTGGCGATTGGTATTCTGGTCGTTGGGTACGGCATTGGCTACGGAATCGCGGTTACGAATCCGTTCACCGTGCTGATCGCTCAAGAGGTGGCCGAAGTGGACCCTACGTCCGGTTGGCAGTACCGCCTGGCGATAGCCGTGCCATTCCTGGCCGTCGGGTTTCACCACGTCTGGCGCTACTCCGGTCGCGTCCTCGCCGATGCCTCGGCAAGCTTCGTGCATGGGCTGGAGCCTCCTCAGAAAAGCGTACGAATCGACTTCCCGGATCTGACGGGCCGGCATGTGGCGGTGCTCTCCCTTACCGGCGTGGCGTTGGTCGCACTCGTTATCGGTATTCAGCAGGCTGGCTGGTTTCTGGTAGAACTCGGTGCGATGTTTATGGCGCTTGCGATTCTGGTGGGCATCGTTGGAGGACTCTCGGCCAACAGGTTGGCCAACACCTTTACGAAAGGTGCCACGGAGCTAACCGCTACCGCGCTGCTGATCGGTTTTGCGCGCGCAATTGGGCTTCTACTGGAGGACGGCGAAATCCTGCATACTATCGTGCAAGGTGTGGCTGCTCCGCTGGGAGCGATCGGGGCTGAAGGAGCGGCGGTCGGGATGCTCGGCATCCAGAGCGTGCTCAACTTCTTCATCCCATCCGGCAGCGGGCAGGCACTCGTCACGATGCCGCTTATGGCCCCTATCGGAGATATCGTTGGCGTTAGCCGGCAAGTGGCAGTGCTCGCCTTTCAGATGGGCGACGGCCTGATGAACATGATCGTGCCGACCAACCCGGTGCTTATGGGCATCCTCGGATTGGCCGGCATCCCGTACGATCGCTGGTTCAAGTTTGTCGGACCGCTGATCCTCAAGTTCCTGGTGCTGGGCGCTTTGGTACTGGTGATCGCCGTGTGGATCGGGTATGCGTGATGGGCAGCACAAGCCGCTATGGCGGTATCATACGGAGTCGGTATTCCCGTCTTGACCGACCGTGCAGATGAACGACCAGCGGCGGCGGAGAATGCCTCCGTCACACCGGCCTCTGAAATCGTTTGCGCGCTCCGCACACCGGGGAAAGCGTACCACACCTTCGACGAAGATGTCGCTGTGCTCGGCCGTGTGGTGTTACGTGCGGTGATCCCTCACTCAGGCTTTAATTGAACCCTTCACCCGTCACTTCCGGGCGTTCGTCCTTGTTGGCTACATCCCACACGGTGGCAAACGCAAGGCGCACGATGTCAGCCATACGATCGTACTCAATCTTGTGCGCTTCATCGCCTACATCGTGATAATCGTCGTGGAGGCCGGTGAAGTAAAAGATGAACGGGATGTTGTGCTTCCCGAAGTTCCACTGATCCGAGCGACGGAAGAGCTGCTGCGGGTCGCCCGGATCGTTATAGCGGTAGTCGAGCGTTAGATTGATGTCTGTGGCTTCATTTGCATGTACATTCGTTTCGTGCAGGTCTTCCGAGATAAGATCGGCGCCGATGATGTAGACATAGTTGCTATCAGGCAGGGTAGGGGAGGAGGGATCGATCCGGCCGATCATATCCATGTTGATGTTGAGCACCGTTTGTTCGAGCGGAAAGACCGGGCTGACGTCCGTGTAGTACGCCGAGCCAAGCAGGCCACGCTCTTCCGCGGTTACATTCATGAAGAAAATTGAGCGGCGCGGTCCATAGCCGTCTTCGGCGGCCTGCTGGAAGGCGCGTGCCATGGCCACCGTGCCGATCGTGCCGGATCCATTGTCATCAGCGCCGTTGTTGATGAAGTTCTCATCGGAAGCGGTGCGGCTGATACCGATATGGTCGTAATGAGAGGTGATGACGATCACTTCATCCTTTAGGTCAGGGTCGCTTCCCTCCACAAACCCGAGCACGTTTTCCGTGTCTACCTTCACGGGTTCAAATGTCAGCGTGCCGTCGAGGGAGATATCAGGGACCTCGAACACGACAGGCGATAGATCCTGGTGGATCGCCTCACGAGCTTCCTCTACGGATTGGCCCGACGGTGCCAGCAGGTCGTTCGCAAAGCTGCTACTTATCATATGAACGGGAGGGATATTCTGGCTGTGATCCTCCTCGCGCAGCGAAAGGGACCCCGGGTCGGCCAGCTCGGCGAGCATTTGCGCGCGTTTAGCGATATCGATAGCACGCGGCCCGGCATCGCCCACGATTAATATCCCGGCAGGAGTTCCAGCCGAAAAGATGCGCTGCAGTTTTTGGTTGGACTGCTCGGTCCATCCTGAGAGATCGCCGTCGTCGGTGAGTAGGCTCTGCCCGTCCTCGTCCATTGGCTCGTTGTGCAGCAAGATCACCCACTGACCGGTGATATCGATCTCCTCGTCTTCAAGTGCGGCAAAATCATTATATCCGAGGTCCTCGTCGTCGATGCCATAGCCGGCAAACACGATTCCGCCGCTGCTCGCCGGGAGATTCCCAAAAACAGGATAGAACGCCCCATCGGGTTGATTCAGGTTGTAGCTGTGTTCCACCGCGTTTTCGTCGTCAACATGTGCGCGCAGGGTGGCTTGCTGCAGCTGGTTTCCGAACAGCTCCACCGGTTGAAAATAGCGCTTCAGTGAGCGAGGATCTTCAACTTCTTTTGTACCTCGCGGCGCGACGCCATACTGCTGGTATAGCGAAGCCAGGTATTCTGCCGCCATATTAAGATGCGGGCTGCCCGTATCACGCCCCATGAAACGATCGGAAGCGAAGTAATAGAGCTGCGAGGCCATCACATCCGGCTGGATGAGCTGCTGATACTGCTGCACCAGCGCGGGGTCTTCCTGTGTGGTGGGAGGAAGGGCAGGTGGGTCATCTGCCGATGCAATGTGCGGGGCGCCCCACCCTACGAGGAGGAGTAGGAGGATGGAGAAGAGTGTCGTGCGGAGAGGAGAAGAAGTCGTCATAGTTGATTTGTAGCTGTAGTCAATATCACCGCAGCGTAGAGCGGCGATTAAGGTAAGAGAGGAGGGTGGTGTCGTAGGGGGTGGCGGTATCTACCTCCAGAAAATCGATGTTGTGCTCCAGGCACTGCCGCCGGAAGCGCTCGCTGAAATGCCGGGCGGCGGCCTCGTAGTTTTCGCGGAGTTGAGCCGGTTCCACGGAGAGCGACTCGCCCGTCTCCATATCCTGAAAAACCATCGGTGCGTTCGGAAATTTGAACTTGCGTTCGGTCTCATGCTCCAGGATATGAAACAGCAACACCTCATGCCCGCGGTGGCGTAGGTGGCGCAGGGCTTTCAAGAGGTCATCGTGCCGCGACACGTTCTCGAACAGGTCGGTCATCATTACGACGAGCGAGCGACGCTGAATACGCTCGGCCACCTCGCTGAGCGCTGTTGCACCACTGGTGCGCTCATCGGTTGGTCCCGCCTCTGCCACGCCCTCAAGTGCAGAGAGCAGTGTCCTGAGGTGGCCCGGTGTGCTTCGCGGAGGAATCAGCTTCTGAATCTTTGAGTCAAAGGTGATGAGTCCGGTTGCGTCGCGCTGCCGCACCATCAGCGCGTGCAAGCCAGCCGCCAGGTACGAGGCGTATTCAAGCTTGGACAGATCGCCCTCGCCCTTATATCGCATCGAGGGAGAGGTGTCAAGCACGATGTAGTTGCGGAGGTTTGTCTCCTCCTCGTACTGCTTAACGTAGTGGCGGTCGGTTTTCGCATACACCTTCCAGTCCACGTGCCGAAGCTCATCACCGGGGTTGTACGGCCGATGTTCGGCAAACTCCACTGAAAAGCCGTGGTACGGACTCCGATGAAGACCGGTGATGAAGCCTTCCACGATGAGGCGCGCGCGCAGCTCCATGTTCTTGAGGCGGGACACCACAAGGGGGTCCAGATAGCGAAGCGGCGCGTCGGGGATACTCAACAGCGTGGCCAGAGAGTTGATGAATGATGAATTGTTTAGATCACCGCCCGCGAGGCACTGTTCCACAGCCGTTATGGCTTGCGCAGTGAGATTTTCTCACTCGGGATGCCTACCTTTTGCCGTCGTCGCTCTGCTATTCCTTTGCACTCTTACTCCATGCAATCAACCGACCGCGTAAAAGCGCAACTGATGAGCGCCGACGAGCTGGGCCGCTCGCTCGACCGCATGGCCCGGCAGATTGCTGAAATTATTGACCCTGAGGCGGATCCGAAGCACACCTTCGGCCTGGTCGGGCTTCAAACCCGCGGTGTCTTTCTCGCTCGCCGCCTGCAGCAGCGGTTGCGAGATGACGACGACCTGAACGTGCCGGTGGGTATTCTGGATGCAACGATGTACCGGGACGATGTGCGGATGCGTGGCAGCAGCGCCGTCATCAAACCAACCGATATTCCTTTTGACGTGTCCGGGCGTCACCTCGTACTGGTGGATGACGTGCTGTACACTGGACGAACGGGCAGATCCGCTTTGGATGCTCTAATGGATATGGGTCGCCCGGCCTCCGTGCGTTTTCTGGTCATGATCGATCGCGGCCTGCGCGAGCTACCCATCGCGGCCGACATCGTAGGGAGGCATGTGCCCACGCTTCCCGGCGAGGAGGTGCGCGTCCGCCTCAACGAAATAGACGACACCGATGGCGTGTGGCTGGTGGAGACGGATACCCCTCATGCTGCTCGCACCTGACCAACCCCACTCGCACTGACTTGCGAACCCACTCCCTGACCATGTCCGAAGTACCCTCTGATACCTCCTCCGAGCAACGTCTTAATCACCGGCACTTGCTTGGACTCGCCACCTATAGCGCGGATGAGATTCAGCTTATCCTCCGGATGGCCCGGCAGTTTCGCGAGGTGCTCGACCGCCCCATCAAGCGCGTGCCCACGCTGCGCGGCGTTACTGTCTGCAACCTCTTTTTTGAACCCTCTACCCGTACGAAGCTCTCCTTCTCGCTCGCAGAAAAACGCCTTTCGGCGGATGTGGTGAATTTCTCGGCATCGGGCTCGTCCGTGTCTAAGGGGGAAACGCTGAAGGATACCGCTCAGAATATCGAGGCGATGAAGGTTGACATGTGCGTCATCCGCCACAAATCGCCCGGTGCAGCGCACTTTCTCACGCGGTGCATTGAGGGCGCGGTAATCAACGCGGGCGACGGCGCGCACGAGCATCCGACGCAGGC
>SLED01000077.1 GCA_007124945.1 Salinibacteraceae bacterium
CTGGTCATTTCAATTGTTGAGGGCAGCAGGCGCAACCCTGCCGCTATATGATTGATCCGGCAATAATGCGTGACGGTAGGACCTCGACCTATGCAAACTGATGCACGAGCAGCCCACTGCTGACCTTCGGTTCAAACCAGGTAGATTTCGGTGGCATTAGCAACCCGGCATCCGATACCTCAAGTAACTCTTCAATGCTCGTCGGCTACATCGCAAAAGCCACAGCAACACCTTGCTCGTCCACGCGACGAGCGAGATCGCCTGCAGTTTCCCTTCCACCAACAAAACCGATGCGGTCATCACGCCGCAAATCTTCAATCTCCAGCACCGGCTCAAGGATAAATTCGCTCAGACGGGCTACATCCAGGCTATCCGCTACAGTATCCCGGCGTGTCGATGGTAGCGAGAGCCGATACCACCGGTCGCCGACGTACATCACCACCTCACCCTTTACCTTAGGCCCGGCCTCGCCCTCGGCACGTGATACCTTTTCAAGCTCAGTGGCATGCGTGCTACACCGCTCAATGAATTCACTCACAGGCATGCCGAGTGATTTAACGAGTCGGTGGTACGGTAGTATGCGCATCTGGTCCATCGGGAAGAGCGCCGCCGGAAAATAGCGGCACTCGTTGGCCTTGTCGGCCTCACCACAGAGAACTTCGGTAGCGAGGCTCGCCGCCTTGCACCGGTGATGCCCGTCCGCAATATAGAGCGGGCTTATCTGCTCGAACGCTCGCACAATCGATCTCCCCTGCGTGACCTTCCAGATGCGGTGGCGCACGTCGTTTGAGGTCACGAGATCGTAGAGAGGCTCACGATCCGTTTCGCGCTCAATGATCTTGGTAATTTCCACATTGTCCCGAAAACAGAGCATCACGGGCTCCGCGTGGGCTCGCTGCGCAATCATATGCCGCATCCGATCCTGCTCCTTAGCGGGCCGCGTTTTTTCGTGCTGAAGGATGAGCCCACGGTTGTACTCATCCACAGAAACGCAACCGAAGACACCAGTCTGCACGTGCTCTCTTGTTTGCATCTGGTAGAGGTAGAGCGATGGGACCTCGTCTCGCACGCTGATGTCACTCTCTGCGTATGCTTTTAGATTAGCCGCGCCCTGCTCGTACACTGCCTCGTCGTACTCGTCCATATCTGAGTTGAGGCCGAGCTCGGGTCGGATGATTCTCAGAAAGCTATGCGGCCGCCCCTCAGCCAGCCGTCGCGCCTCGGCTACATCAATTACATCGTATGGTACGGAAGCCACCTCTTCCGCATATTGCGGCTTGGGGCGAAGCGCACGAAATGGTCGAAGTTCAGCCATGAACAATCCCTAACATCAAAAGAGCGAAAAACAACGATGAACATCTCCTTAACCTCGTCCCTGCACCCGTACTGTAGGAAACCTGGACGACATCTCATCGTCGGACCGCTCGGAAGAAACGATGGGCGCCGATCAATTTCTACTGTCCTGGTTGATTCGCAGGGCATTCACGATTAGATACGGACGCGCACAACTTCTTCATTTGACAAGCGTAGTAATACGCTCTACATTGTAAGACTCTATTGCGGGGTGGAGCAGCTGGTAGCTCATCGGGCTCATAACCCGAAGGTCGCAGGTTCGAATCCTGCCCCCGCTACACCGCCCTTCAGGCTCCGGCCTGGAGGGTTTTTTCTTTTTTCGACCCATCCGGACTTCCCCCTCCTCCCGGTTGGACACGAATAGTAATTTGCGCGCGTCCTCGCGAATCCTCGTTTACGTTCCGATCAGGCGATTCTCTCATTGTGGCGGAGCAATCTTCACGCGGCCGATCCCTCCCGGAAAACCCGGCTTCATTGGTCACCGAGGCTCACCTAAAGTCTTTTCACAAAGCGTTGCTCCGGTGGTATGACGCTAATAAACGTGATATGCCCTGGCGTAATACAGAGGATCCGTATAAAATCTGGGTCTCCGAAATCATGCTTCAACAGACCCGGGTAGACCAGGCCGAACCTTACTTTCGGCGCTTTATTGAGGCATTCCCTACCGTAGATGCTCTGGCAGCAGCCGACCAGGATGACGTGCTCAAACTTTGGGAGGGCCTTGGCTACTATTCGCGGGCACGTAACCTCCACGACGCTGCGCAGGAGGTGGTCAGGGTTCATGAGAGTAAGGTACCGTACCGGTACGACGATATCCGCGAACTGAAAGGCGTAGGACCGTACACTGCTGCAGCAGTACTCTCGATTGCGCACGGAGAGCCTCATGCGGTGCTGGACGGTAACGTGATCCGCGTACTCGCGCGCGTCTTCGCGATTAATGACGATGCGCGTTCTGGTCGCACCAGGCGCCTTCTCCAGAAACTTGCAGATGCACTTCTTTTCGAGAAGCGACCCGGCGACTACAATCAGGCGCTGATGGAGCTCGGCGCCACCGTCTGCACGCCGTCAAACCCAAGCTGTACGATTTGCCCGCTCCAGGAAATCTGTGATGCCCGTGCCGCGAAATTGCAGGAGTCCTTCCCGGTCAAATCCAGTAAGGCCCCCATCCCGCACTACGAAATTGCAGTAGCTATCATTCTTGATGATGAGCAGCGAGTCTTCATTCAGCAACGCCCTGATGACGCGATGCTCGGAGGTTTGTGGGAGTTTCCTGGCGGCAAGCAAGAAGCCGATGAGTCGCTCAAACAAACATGCAGGCGCGAGGTGTACGAGGAATTGTCGGTAGCGGTGAAAGATCTACGTCCGTTCTATTCACTGAAACACGCTTACTCGCACTTCAAGATCACGCTGCATGCCTTCACGTGTCAGATTGCGGAGGGTACTCCCTCTCCTCCAGAAGCCACGCCAGCGCGCTGGGTGTCCATCGCCCAGCTTGACGACTTCGCCTTTCCCCGAGCCAATCGCCGGTTGATAGAAGAGCTTCAGCGACGAATGGACGAACCGGAGCTTTTCGACCTCCATGCCGACAGCCCGGGCTAACCTGGCCTGCCTGACACGTAGAGAAAGCGGGGCCTTCGTCACTCGATGATTTCGTAGTCCGCATCCTGCGAACCGCCCTCCTCTCCCTTTTTGAAGAGGGACGCTCCCATAATGCCGCCGATCAGGCCCAGGATGACGCCACCCAGCACATTCATCACAAAGGAGATCGGCACGTACATCGACTCCATCATATTAATGAACATGTCCTCAGTGTCGCGGTC
The DNA here is from genome assembly GCA_007124945.1 of Salinibacteraceae bacterium. Lineage (GTDB taxonomy): Bacteria > Bacteroidota > Rhodothermia > Rhodothermales > Salinibacteraceae > Tc-Br11-B2g6-7. The sequence continues at coordinate 3,174 of SLED01000077.1, forward strand.
CATGCCCTCAAACACACCGGCATCTTCAAGTTCGCGCAGCATTTCGGCCGCATCCGGCACAATCCCAAACCCCATCAGCAGGAAACTCACAACAGATGCAACCACGCCCGCCACGGCACCGGACCCGGCTCCAAGCCCGGCTCCTTCACCGCCTTTGATGGTGATTTGGTTTGAATCGGTGTAATGGTAGCTCGAGAGCATCCCGGCACCGATAAAAGCCAGGCAACAGAGACACGCGCCGAGGACGGGTACCAGATTCATGAAGGGAACGGCGAGACCGACGATTACACCGCCGAGCAAAATAGACTGAAGCTTAGTCGTCATGCGACAGAAGCAGAAGTGGAAATTAAATGGAAGGGCGAGGACGCGAAAGGTTATTCACGCTGCTACATGCACCGCGCGTGTATTCGATGACTAATTGGCCGAAGTTGCATCGGTCGGCTCCTTCCCAGACGTGCTAAATGCATCCGAAAATGCACGTGCGAGAAAATAGCCAGCCGCCAGGCCAAATACAGCGCCGGTGAAGATACGACTCGTCGGGGTATTGGACCAAATCTCGAACACGCCCCCGAGCCAATCGACTCCCGGAGGAACAACCGACAGACCCAATATCCATCCGGCCCTTGGGTTTAGCCGTGTATCCCACCGGCGAAGATAACCATAGGTTAATACTGCGAGGGCAAGCGCTGCGTAAATTCCAATGCAGCGATGGCATACAGCCAGCTGCGTACCGTCAATAAATGGGCTCCGATCCGGTAACTGATGGCAAAACAGAGCATATCCCTGATGAACCACCCAGGCCATCCCCTCCGGAAGTAAGGGCGGCGCAAACACCAGCAAAAACCAGGACCAGACAAGACCGAGCGCGAGCAACCATCCGGCCGCGTGAAAAGGCCCTTTCGCTCCGCGATGTGTCAGGTTGTCCATGCTATGGGGTAACTGTCATCCTGTCGATACATGCCACGGGCTACTGCCATCCTGCCGGCCTGACAGGCGCGCGCTGTTGCACCTCGCCTGCTGCGAGGCGTCGATGTTAAGACTTGTTAAGGACCGAGGTTTCAAACGGCCCTGAGAGGCATTAAAGCGACGTTTTTGGATGCTAAAGCTCATCCTGGTTCCTGCAGGCACGCTTTTTGTGCAAGGATTATGGATGGAAAGAGGGCACGCGCTCCTGCGTCGTTAATGATCGACATGGAGCTGTGCGCGCTCGGTTTAGCACTCACCACGTGAGAGTGCTAACAAGCATTACGATGCACGTGATTTAGAACGTTACCAGATCAACAACTAAACGGAGGATTTCTTATGGCGAAACTCAAACCCCTTGCTGACCGCGTCGTGGTCAAGCCGGCCCCTGCCGAAGAGAAGACATCCGGCGGCCTTATCATTCCGGACTCGGCACAGGAAAAGCCGCAGCGCGGAACGATCGTAGCCGTCGGCCCGGGCAAGGTAGAGAACGGCAACAAGATCGACATGAGCGTAGACGAGGGTGATAACGTGCTTTACGGCAAGTACGCTGGCACGGAAGTCACTCTTGATGGTGAGGAAGTGCTCATCATGCGCGAGTCCGATATTCTGGGCATCGTGGACTAAGCAGACCGCGCGGGGAGGCTCTTTTGAAGGACGTTTACCCGCGTCCGAACACTCGAAACTGTATTGCAAACGAATAGAACAAGTACATTATGGCTAAACAGATTGTCTTTGACACGCAGGCTCGTAACGCGCTGAAGCGCGGCGTGGACAAGCTCGCAAATGCCGTCAAAGTGACGATGGGACCGAAGGGGCGCAATGTCGTCCTGGAGAAGCAGTTCGGTGCCCCGACTGTCACCAAGGACGGTGTTACAGTAGCACGCGAGGTGGATCTTGAGAACAAGCTCGAAAACGTAGGCGCCCAGATGGTGAAGGAAGTGGCGTCTAAGACGAGTGATGTTGCCGGTGACGGTACAACTACCGCCACCGTCCTCGCACAGTCCATTTTGAACGCCGGAATGAAGAGCGTAACAGCCGGCGCCAATCCGATGGATCTGAAGCGCGGTGCCGACCTGGCCGTGCAGAAAGTTATCGCCCATCTCCGCGACCTCAGCACAGAGACTGAAGATAAGGCCCGCATCACGCAGGTTGCTTCGATCTCCGCGAACAACGACACTGCGATTGGTGAGCTCATCGCCGACGCGTTTGAGCGCGTAGGGAAAGACGGTGTCATCACCGTAGAGGAAGCGAAGGGTACCGAGACGTACCTCGAAGTGGTCGAAGGTATGCAGTTCGATCGTGGCTACCTCTCCCCGTACTTCGTTACGGATCCGGACAACATGGAGGCGGAGCTTGAGGACCCGTACATCCTCATCCACGACAAGAAGATCTCCACGATGAAGGATCTTCTCCCCGTGCTGGAGAAGGTAGCGCAGACGGGTAACCCGCTGCTTGTTATCGGTGAAGATGTGGAAGGCGAAGCGCTTGCCACCATCGTCGTGAACAAGCTCCGCGGTACGCTGAAGGTAGCTGCTGTGAAGGCGCCTGGCTTCGGTGATCGTCGCAAAGCCATGCTGGAGGACATCGCTGTTCTCACCGGCGGTACGGTTATCAGCGAAGAGAAAGGCTATCGCCTTGAGAACGCGACGCTCGATCAGCTCGGTCGTGCAGCTCGCGTGGTCATCAACAAGGACAACACCACGATTGTGGATGGCGCAGGCGACAATGAGCAGATCAAGGCCCGCGCACAGCAGATCCGTCAGCAGACGGAGACCTCCACAAGCGATTACGATCGTGAGAAGCTGCAAGAGCGTCTCGCCAAGCTCGCAGGCGGCGTAGCCGTGCTGAAGATTGGTGCCGCTACCGAGCCCGAGATGAAGGAGAAGAAAGCTCGCGTAGAAGACGCCCTGCAAGCCACACGCGCTGCTGCCGAAGAAGGCATCCTCGTAGGTGGCGGTGTTGCGTATATTC
>SLED01000008.1 GCA_007124945.1 Salinibacteraceae bacterium
CCTGATGTAGCCAAGCGCCTCGGCGAAATAACGCAGCCAACCCTCATCACGTCAGCCGACAACGATGATCTTTTTCCGCTTCAGTCGGCGCTCGATCTTCATGCACACATCCCTCACAGCCGGCTCGCCGTTCTGCCCGCAACCAGGCACGAGATGAGCCACGCTGTGCTCCCCCTTCTGGCAAACCTTCTGCACGTTCATTATTTACCGAAAGCGTAGCAGGAATTGTATCCGGTCCGAACGCTTTGTAGGTTCAGCGTCGGTCTACATGTTCACTTCATCTGGAAAAGATAGCCCTCGATGGATCGACAAGAGCAGGATCAGTCAGTAGAAGAAGCCCCACCTGAAGAAAAGAGAGAAGCGCAAACTCTCTCCGATCGGCTTCTCGGATACGTAGAACGAGGTGGCAATGCGCTCCCCGAGCCCGTCACGCTGTTCTTCATCTTTATTGGGATCACGATGCTGGCTTCGCTGATCGTGAGCCTCTTCGGTGTTAGCGTCACGCATCCGCGGACCGATGAGGTCATCATGGTAGAGAGCCTCTTCTCCGGGGATAACATACAGCGGCTGTTTACGGACATGGCCGATACGTTCGCTGAATTCCCTCCCCTCGGCCTGGTGCTGGTAGTGATGTTGGGTATTGGCGTCGCCGATAAGTCCGGTTTTATCGGGGCAGCGCTGGGGTCGTTCATGCGGGCAGTACCTGACTGGCTCCTGACGATTGCCGTCGTGTTCACCGGCATCATGTCCAACGTGGCCGTGGACGCCGGATACGTCGTGGTGATTCCGCTTGGTGCCCTGTTGTTTTACGGAGCAGGGCGGCATCCTCTGGCCGGACTCGCAGCCGCGTTTGCCGGTGTATCTGCAGGATTTAGTGCTAACCTGGCACCGTCGGCCCTCGATGTATTGCTGGCCTCCTTTACCGAACCGGCCGCACACGTAATCGACCCTGAATACGCAGTTACGGCCCTGGCAAACTATTATCTGATTGTAGCGCTGGTGCCGGTTTTTGTGATCGCCGGATGGCTTGTTACAGACTACGTCGTGGAGCCGTATCTGGGTGAGTATGAGCCGCCCGAAGATTTTGAAGAAGATCCGAGCACGAATGAAGAACTCACCGATGCGCAAAAGCGAGGCCTCCGGTGGGGCGCTATTACGTTTGTTGCCGCGATGATTGGCGCCGCACTCATGATCATTCCTGAGAACGGGGCCTTGCGCGGTCCAGACGGTGGGTTCGAGCCCGCGTTTAATGCCATTGTCGGCTTGATGGTGGTGATATTCTTCCTTCCAGGCCTCGTGTACGGGATCATCACCCAGAAAATCGAAACGGATAAGGACGTCACCGATATGATGGCCGATACGATGTCCGACCTCGGGGTTTACATCGTGTTAGCCTTTGCAGCCGCCCACTTTGTAGCGATGTTCAGCTGGTCGAACCTGGATATGGTGGTGGCCATCACCGGTGCCGAGTTTCTTGAGTGGCTAAATCTAAGCGGCATCCCCCTCATCGTCGCGTTTATCCTCGTCTCCGCCTTTATCAACCTGTTCGTGGGCAGTGCTTCAGCAAAATGGGCTATTATGGGCCCGACGTTCGTGCCAATGCTCATGCTCCTCGGTTATTCGCCCGAGCTAACGCAGGCCGCCTACCGAATCGGGGATTCGTTCACGAACATTCTGACGCCACTGCTGCCGTATTTCCCGCTGATCATCGTTTTCGCACAACGCTACGAGCGCAAAGCAGGGATTGGCAGCATCATTGCCATCATGCTTCCCTACTCGATCGTGTTCGGAATAGTGGGCACGCTGCTGCTCGTACTGTGGATTTTCTTCGGCATACCACTTGGACCCGAGGCGCCGCTCGACTTCATTCAGGAATAACCTCATCGGTGAGAAACTTCCACAGGGCCGCCGATCAGCTGAAGATCGGCGGTCATGGAGGCGCGGAGCAACAGATGCTCCTCCTGAGCCTCGACATCTACGATTGATAGATCGGTAAAGCTACCCTTCATTCGCGTCTCTTGGCCGAGGCTGTGCTCGAATGCCAGATTTTCCATCATCTCCGTTTCCTGAAGCACCGTGCGAAGCGGGAACTGCGCTTCGCGACGAGCCCGCCCCGAGAAGAAGGTCCTTGTCACCCACCCAGCCGCGCGTACAAGTCTGCTGGCCGAATCTATCGAGAAGTCCAGATCCGGGAAGGCAAGCGTGCCGTCTTCCGCATCAATTACAGGCGAACCGGTCACGGTCACGATCGCATTTACGTCGCCGGCAACATGAAGCCGGGCGATCAGCCGGCCCGTAGCTGTGCCCCAGAGGGAGGCCGCTGTAACCTCAATCGTCATGCCACCAATAGAAGCATTCTGTCCGACCAGTGCATCAGCAAGGTGCGGAGCTAACTCAACAAAAGACAAGAACACGTCAGACTGCAGCGTGTCGGATGCCTGATCCTGACGCGATTCCGTGGGAGGCGGAAGCGGGTCAGATTGTGCACTTGAAGCATTGCCCCACTGAAGGTCTGGCCGAATCTGAGCAACGATATCAGACTCCAGCGCACCGCCCGACTGCACGATCGAGCCGTATCCAAGACCTGACGGACGTAGCGCGAGCCAGACGTTTTCGTGTAGCTGTAGCGGCTGCTGTAATCGCTGCCAGATCACCTCCATGGCAGGTCGCACGGGCTGCGATGCAATGGCAGAGTCGAAAGTACCCGTCTGTTCTGACAGCGCCCGGTGAAGAACCTGCATCACGGCGTCCGTAACGTCAATGCGCGAGCCCAGCACCTCGATCGTACATCGGTCATCCCGAGAGCGAGGCGCAACCCGGTCAACCTGAACGCTGGTCCGGGGCGTCCACGTAGAGTCGATTTGCAGCGGAGACGAGAGTTGGACCTGAGCTCTAAACGCTCCGTCATTCGCGGCACCGCACCGACCGGTAGCGGCTCTACCAAACGGGGTATTGTATGATATGCTGGATCGATACCCGACGTCCATCGTCAGTGCGAGCGTGTCGCGATCGAGAGAAAGCTTGAGCCCTTCTCGCTCAGCTTGGATCGCATAGCGAATGTTAGGATGGGCCGGTAGGGCACGCTCCTCTGGCTGCTGTATCAGAGTTCGTGGCAGAGCGCGGTCCAGCTCACGCTCCACCATTTGCATGTCATACGCAAGTTTAACCGGAAGGCTGGATACCGCCAGAGGTTGCATGCGTGCATGAAGCCGGTCCCGCTCATTCGCTCTCATCTCGGCATTTAACGACGAGATCCACCCCACACCGGTCGGTAAAAAAAGCAGGAGCGCCCCTACCATCAGCAATAGAGCGCAAGTCGCCAGGCCAATTAGCAAGCAACTCTTGAATGGTCGTCCCCCGCTATCTAACCCTGACCGGTCTGCTGTCATTTCCCAACATACAGAGATTAAGCACTGCGCTATGTGTCCATCTACGAAGACGGCCCAACTCCGCAGGCGAACCGTTTACTGTTCACGGGGACTGTCTTCACGCCGCAATCCCTTGTACCCGATATCACTACGGAACTGGGCGCCATCGAAATGTATCCTCTCCACGCCTGCGTACGCTTTTTTGAGCGCCTCCTCCAGATCTGCTCCTACGGCTGTAACTCCAAGCACGCGACCGCCATCCGTTACGAGTGTACCGTCGTTCTCCTGCCGGGTGCCGGCCTGAAAGACCATGGCGCCGCTGTCCTCCGCTTCCTCCACACCGGTTATCGAACGCCCTTTCGGATACGATACGGGGTATCCCTCTGATGCCATTACTACGCAGACAGCCGATTCCTGCCCCATCTGAAGGTGTACGCCCTCCAGATTGCCGTGAGCGAGTTTATTGAAGACAGATACAAGGTCATCTTGCAATAACGGAAGTACAACCTGCGCCTCCGGATCGCCCAGCCGGCAGTTGTACTCCACCACACGCGGCCGTTCATCTTCAATCATCAAGCCGCAGTACAGTATGCCGCTGTAGGGATGCCCCTCTTCTCTCATACCCGCCAGCGTAGGCTCGATGATACGACGACATACCTCCATCAGCACCTTGCCCGTTGCGACCGGCGCAGGAGCATAGGCGCCCATTCCACCCGTATTCGGACCAGTGTCGCCTTCTCCCACCGCCTTGTGATCCTGTGCCGGTACGGTAAGCACATAGTGTTCACCGTCGGTAAGGGCAAATACACTCGCCTCTTCTCCCTGCATGAATCCCTCAACCACTACGCGATCTCCAGCCTCGCCAAACGCGCGCTCAACCATGATCTCGCGCAGCGCAGCCTCCGCTTCCTGCTCTGTTTCACAGACGAGCGCACCCTTCCCGGCCGCCAGGCCGCTCGCCTTCACCACAATTGGCGCCCCCTGATCGCGAACATAGCCAAGCGCCTCATCGAATGCGTCTGCGCCAAACGTCCGGTATGGAGCTGTCGGAATGCCGTACTTCTCCATGAAGGACTTTGCGAACGCCTTACTCCCCTCCAGGCGTGCTGCTGTGGCGGTAGGGCCCACGATGGGCAAATTCTCGGCGCGAAAGACGTCCACGATTCCTTCCACGAGGGGCTGTTCCGGGCCTACCACCGTGAAATCTATCTGCTCCTCCCGCGCAAAGGATGCAAGCGACGCAATATCGGTGGCCTCAATGTCTACATTGGTGCCAAGGGACGCAGTGCCAGGATTACCCGGTGCGATAAATAGGTCGGGATTCTGCGGACTGCGGGATAGTGCCCAGGCAAGTGCGTGTTCACGGCCTCCACTTCCTACGATAAGAATGCGCATAAATATTGGATGCGAAGATCAGTTCGAGCGACGTTGCGAAGGTACAACATGAGTACTAAACTTTTATGTTGCCACCGCTGCGATATGCCGTTTAAAAGCGCAGATACATCATTTCATCGAGACTCAACGGATTTCGCGCTCCGTCGTATCCACAAAAGTCCTCTCCAACGCCCGACCCTTGATTGCCATTGATCTCTCCTCATAGAGTTTTTGATCTCACCTCGTTTATCAGTACGCAGGTGCCGAGACTACTGGCGCCTCTCGTCCCTGATGCCCTGTGGAGCGTTCCGACGGAAGAGCGCGTCGCCTACCTCACATTTGATGACGGCCCGACCCAGGATTTGACGCGCCCGATACTTCATCTCCTCGCGGAAGCCGATGTAAAAGCCACGTTCTTCCTGATTGGGAGGTACGCTAAAACCCATCCGGATCTCGTGCGCGCAATCCAGGCGAGCGGCCATACGATCGGAAATCACTCCATGACACATCCATATCCCTGGGCGATATCGCATGAAGCGATGCTCCGTGATGCGGAAACCGGCAGCAAGATTCTCGAGGACATCACCGGAGAGCGAATACGCTACTTCCGTCCTCCGTACGGGCAGCTCACCGGTGGGCTTCGGCGCTGGTGTGCAACCTACCAGCAGCGCTGCGCAATGTGGGATGTAGCACCGGCCGACTTCCTTTCGTGGATCGGGCCGATTCGTGTGAAGGAGCATATCTGCCGGTTCGTTCGCCCCGGATCCATTATCGTGCTGCACGACAATCCCGTTGCAAGCACGGCCGTGTTGCCTGCTCTCCCAGCCGTTATTCAGGAACTGAAAGATGAGGGATGGCGATTCGAAGCTCTTTAACCCCTCACCAGATTGATGAGCGTGCGATAGGCACTCAGAAAAGCGTCGTGTTCATGTAATCCGTTGTGGCCTCCTCCTTCGATGGAAAGAAACTGCTTCTCGGATGATGGAGCCCGGCCGTAGAGCTTCTCGGCCATGATCTTCGGCGTGATCTCATCCTCTTCTCCAGCCACAATGAGCAGGGGGCGTTCCAGTGACTGTATTCGTTCGACGTTGTCCTCACTCTCAAGTGCCTCGGCGAAATTAAGCGAAATAAACAGTCGGAAAAACCACGGCACGAGGCTCCGCTCCCAGTCGCGCGTATTTGTGGCTGGGTTCTCCAGCACAACACCTCCTACAGGATGCTCCTCGCTGAGATGAAGCGCCACAAAGGTCCCAAGCGAGTGTCCGTGAACTACGATAGATTCGGGGTCGATTCCGCGCTTCCCGGTAAGATGCCGATAGACATCGGCCGCATCAGCTTTCAATGCTGCTACTGACGGC
>SLED01000120.1 GCA_007124945.1 Salinibacteraceae bacterium
CACAGGTCGAGCTTCGCGAGCTGGGCATCACGTCTGGAGAGGCCGCCGTCTTTCAGGAACTGGCCGGTTGCCTGTTCTTCCCATCGCCTTCCCTGCGTGCTCCGAAAGAAGAGCGCGACCGCAACCGTGGGTCGCAGCCCCTGCTCTGGTCGCTCGGCCTTTCGGGAGACATTCCGATTCTGGTCGCCGTGATCAAGTCATCGGATGGCCTGCCGACGCTTGACGAACTACTGTCAGCCCACCGGTACTGGCGCCGGCGCGGCATGATGGTCGACCTCGTAATCCTGAATGCCAACGACCCGTCGTACCTGCGGACGCTGAACGAATCCATCGTGTCGATGCTGTACGCGTCGCATGCCTCCGACCAGATCGACCAGGCGGGCGGCGTATTCATCCGACGGCTTGACGAACTTGACGCCGATGCGCTCCTTATGCTTCGCACCACCGCACCCGTCCTCGTGCAGTGTGACGGTCAATCACTGAAGGATATTCTGGAGGTGGAGCTATCCGCTTCTCCTCAGTCCACCCCTGACGCGTCGTGTGCGCCGGCAGTGCCGGCAATCGCCCCTTCGGCGTCTGCTTCCGAAAACGGCGTAGGCGATCGCCCGGATGAACATCAGGAGGAACTGAACTCCTCGCCAGCCCCTACCGCTCCGGCGTTCGACAATGGATTTGGTACGATTCAGCCCGATGGCACCTACGAAATCCGTGTGCGTGGCGACCGGGTGCCGCCCGCGCCGTGGGCTAATGTTGTCGCCAACGAAGCGGGCGGCTTCATGGTCACCGAACGGGGCGCCGGCTCCACATGGGTCGGGAGCAGCTATTTCTTTCGCCTCACGCCATGGCACAACGATCCGGTGACCGACCCGCCGGGCGAAGTGCTCTACATACGGGACGAACAGACCGGAGCGTTCTGGAGCGCCACGCCCGCGCCTGTCCGCCGGGACGCAGGCTACACGGTGCGGCATGGCGCGGGATTCACCTCCTTCCGTCACGAGACTGCGGAGATCACCACGGACCTCACGCTGGCGATGGCGCCCGAGGACGCCGTGAAGATCTCTGTGCTCCGACTTACCAACGAAAGCTCCCGGCTCAGACGTATTTCCGTCACCGGGTACGTCGAGTGGACGCTTGGTGTGCTCCGTGAACATACGCAGCACCAGGTGCGGGCCATCGCACGAACGGACCTGAGCGCCATCTTTGCCCGCAACACGTTCGATCCGCACTTTGCGGAGCACGTGGCCTTCTGCGCCCTGACCGAGCCGCTATCGGACTTCACGACCGACCGGAGGGCGTTTATCGGCCGAAACGGTACGCGGGCTGATCCTCGGGGTATGCGGGCCACAACCCTGGGCGGTGCGAACGGATCGGGCGTCGATCCCTGCGCGGCCGTTCAGTGCATGGTGGAGCTGTCCCCCGGCGAGTCGCGGGAGATTGTCTTCCTGCTTGGTGCGGCTAAAGGAGATGCCGCCGCAGAGCAACTCCTAACAACGTATCGTGACAGGACCTCGGCTCTTGCGGCGGTATCCCGTTCGCGGGAGGAGTGGGCCCATCGGCTTTCTGCGATCACGGTGCGCACCCCGGAGCCCTCCTTCGACGTCATGCTCAATCAGTGGGCGCTTTACCAGGCGCTTGCGTGCCGGATGTGGGCCCGCTCGGCCGTGTACCAGAGTGGCGGAGCCTACGGCTTCCGTGATCAGCTCCAGGATGTCATGGCCTTCCTTTATGCGGAGCCGGAAATCGCGCGCGAGCACATCCTTCGAGCCGCTGCCCGGCAGTTTGTAGAGGGAGACGTGCAGCATTGGTGGCATCCGCACAGCGGCCGAGGCGTGCGCACCCGTTTCTCAGATGACCTGGTATGGCTTCCCTACGTCGTCGACCAGTACGTGCGGGTCACCGGTGACCGGTCGATACTTGATGTCCACGTACCGTTCATCGCGATGCGGTCCCTCGAACCGCATGAACACGAAGTGTATGACCTGCCCCTCGTCACCGACGAGCATGCAAGCATCTACGAGCACTGCCGCCGGGCGCTGGATCGGGCCTGCACGGTTGGTGCCCACGGGTTGCCGCTGATCGGCATTGGGGACTGGAACGACGGGATGAATCGTGTCGGCGTGGAGGGGCGGGGAGAGAGCGTTTGGCTGGCGTGGTTCCTTGTGACTACGCTGCGAACGTTTGCAGAGCACGCTGAGGATAAGGGCGACACCGACGTTGCCGTTGACTACAGAGCCCGGGCCGAAGCGTACGTCTCGGCGATCGATGAACACGGTTGGGATGGGGCCTGGTATCGCCGCGCGTACTTTGACGATGGCACCCCACTCGGCTCAGCCGCTGCCGAGGAGTGCCGCATCGATGCCATCGCCCAGAGCTGGAGTGTGATTTCCGGCGCGGGCGATCCTGCAAGGAGCGCGCAGGCAATGCGATCGTTCGAGAAGCATCTCGTGCGGGATGATGTACGGCTCCTACCGCTGCTAACACCCCCCTTCGACCGGACATCGCTGGATCCGGGATACATCAAAGGCTACGTGCCCGGGGTGCGGGAAAATGGCGCGCAGTACACGCACGCCGCGCTCTGGAGCGTGCTCGCAACGGCGCTACAGGGCCGGGGCGACCGAGCCTTTGAGCTCTTCCAGATGATCAATCCGCTGATGCGCACGCGCACGCCAGAAGACGTCTCCATCTACAAAGTGGAGCCCTACGTTGTGGCGGCTGACGTGTACACGGCCGAGGGTCATGTGGGCCGCGGCGGGTGGACGTGGTACACGGGTTCCGCAAGCTGGATGTACCGGGTGGGACTTGAGGCGATACTCGGGTTCAGGAAGGAAGAAGACGTCCTGTACATCGATCCCGCCGTTCCGGCCGACTGGCCGGAGTACACGATTGACTACCGGCATGGTACGAGCTCATACGCCATCACCGTTCTCGAGCCTGCCGAGATCGATCCAGACACCGCCGACGTGCGCATCGACGGCGTCCTCGTCGAGGGGAAGGGTATTCCCCTCGTAGATGATGGCGAGCCGCACCGCGTGGTGGTACAGCCGGGTGGCTTGTCGCCGTCATGACGGAGTCACCCGGCTGTAGGGCTTAGGCCTCTATGTTGATGTTGCGCGGTGAACGTGCGTTACATCTGCCTTTGAGCGAGGGAGCTCCACCGTCAGCCGGGTACCCTTTCCGGGTTCAGATGTGAGGTCAAACCGCCCGCTGGTCAGCGGCTCCATTGGGACCGATGAGGCATCGCCGAAACCCATAATCCGCAAGCCTTCGGGCACCCGTGGTCAGTTCAGCCGCGCCCCCGTCCCCGCCCGATCGGCGTTCTTCAAGTCGATGTACCCACCCGTCAGGTCCACGCCTTCGTACGGGTCATCTTCGAGGAGGAGAGAGCCGTCGAGGTCGGCGTAGTCGAGGAGGGGGGCGAGATGCGCGGCGGCGGCGATACTCACGTTACTCTCAATCATGCAGCCGAGCATCACCTCCAGGCCGTGGGCGCGGGCGGCGTGGATCATGCGGTGGGCCTCCTGCAGCGTGCTGCACTTCATCAGCTTCAGGTTGGCGATGTCGGCGCGGTCGGCGATGCGTGGGATGTCGGTGAGCGTCACGCAGGACTCGTCCAGCGCGATGGGCAGCACCGAGCGGTCGTACACGAACTTCAACGCGTCGTACTGCTCGGCCGGGAGCGGTTGCTCCACGAACTCTACGTCGTAGTCGGCCAGCACGCGGATCATCGCGACAGCCTGCCGCGGCGTCCACGCCTCGTTGGCGTCCACGCGGATCGTGGCCTCCGGAGCGGCAGACCGCACCGCATCGATGATCTCCCGGTCCCGGTCCGTACCCAGCTTGATTTTCAGAATCGGATAGCCGGCTTGCACTGCCTCCTCCGTCTTCTCGATCATCCGCTCCGTGGTGTCGATCGCGATGGTGAACGAGCTCGTAAGGGAGGCCTCCGCATCGAGCCCCCAAAAGCGGTACAACGGCAGTTCGGCACGTTTGGCGGCCAGGTCGTTCAGCGCGCTGCTGATGGCCACCTTGGCCGAGGGATGCCCCCGCACCACGCCGTGCATCATGCGTTCGATTCGCTGCAGATTGTGCGGGTCGGCCACCGTTTCCACCACCGAGAGCAGCTCTGGAAGCACGGCCTCCACGCTGTCGATGGTCTCTCCGTAATGACGCGAAGGAGCGGCACCGCCAAGGCCGACATTACCCACACCATCCTCAATCCGCACGATCATGTTTTCGATCTCGTGGATCGTCTCGCGCGCGATCGTAAAGGGATAGGTGGTGCGAAGAGAGACGCGGTCGAAGTCGGTTTTCAACATGGGCACAGGTGGAGAGGTGTATAATTGACGGGCGCGAGGGATGCTTACGCGAGCGCATCGAGAATCGCCTCCGGGCCGAACCGCACGGGATCGGTGGCGGGCACTCCCAGGGTCTCCGCGTAGCGATCGATAGCCGCCCGTGCCTCGTCTTCATCGGCAATCTTGCTCGTGTTAAGGGCACCGGCGGCGACCGTGGTCGGATGCAGGGGGCGGGCGAGGTCTTCGTAGAGCTTGATGTATTCGTGCGCCGCTGGCAGCAGGAAATCGTCGAAGCCTTTGCTTACCTTGCGTCCTTCTTCGTGGCAGAGGACGAGCGCATCCGGCATCGTTCCGTGCAGGATACCGCAGGTGACGGCCGAATATGCCGGGTGCACGATGCTACCCTGTCCCTCAACAAAAAGCCAGTCGTGGTCATTGCCTTTCTCGAGGATCATCTCTTCCATCGCGCCGGCCACGAAATCGCTTACGATGGCATCGATCGGGTAGCCCCAGCCGGCGATCATGATGCCCGTCTGTCCGGTGGGGATGAAGGCGGCACTCTCCCCGCGCTCCTGCGCGGCGCGGGCGAGCTCCAGCGACACCGTCATCTTCCCGACGGCACAGTCGGTGCCGACGGTCAGCACTACGTTAGCCTTCACGTCGCGTGCTCGGCCCTTGCTCACGGAGAGCCCGCGGGGCGGCTTGCGCACATCGTGCAACGTGGCGCCATGCTCCACGGCGAGGGCGGCGAACTCCTCGTCATCCTGCAGAAAATCATGAAGCCCGGCAATGATATCGGTGCCGCGACGGAGGGCCGTGCGGACGTCGTCACGCCACTCGTCGGCAAAACCGCCACCGGGGTTGGCGATGCCGATAACGAGCGCGTCGACCTCTGGAGCATCGCTCATGCTGGCGAATATGGGTGCGTCCTGCACACCGGGTAAAAGCTCGCGGACGCGTTTGCCGGCATTCCCGCGGTCGATGACGGCCTGAACGTCGAACAGGCCGTACCGAAGCAGTCCGACAGCCGTTTTTGCAAAGTGAGGAAACTGATCGTGGGCGAGGAGGGCAACGCGCTGCATGAACGGCAAAGAGGTGTAGCTTAAAGGAGGACGACGTGTCTTTACAACAATAGGTCTCGCGAAGGTAAACCGCCACCTGACGCCCGAACAGCGGGCCTTCTACCAGTACCGTGCGTGCCTGACCGAGCCATGGGAGGCGCCTGCTGCCATCGCCTTTGCCGACGGCACGCGGGTCGGTGCGGTGCTGGACCGCAGCGGCCCCGCAAAAGCGCGAGGCCGACCGCCCCTAACCGATGCCGCCCTGCACGCTAACGATCAGCATCTCACACGAGGAATGCTTCCACGTGCTCCAAGCATCCCCGGGAAAGCATTCATCCGGGTGGGGGCCTGTGAATGGGCCGGGCGTTCTACGGGACCAATAATTGCAGATGCTTGCGTGTAGGACGTCAGAACTCTATTTTTTACAGTTGGACGGCTCCGCACCTTCATAATGTACTATGCAGCGTGTGTCGGAATAGTACGCCGGTGCTCTGCGTGAGGCGAAACTAAGCCGTGTTAATTCACGGGGATGAAAGAACCTCTTGCGTGAGTGCTATGTGGACTGTGTCCAGGTATTGATAGGTTATAGCGATTTCGGAGCAAGTCCAGGTTCGTGGTGTTTCATTCATCAATCGCAGTTATTCCAACAAACCGCGCGCCCTGCTATGCCACAGGTTGACATCGGCCAAGCCCGTCGTCGGTTCGACGAACTTCTCGAACGCGCCTTTCATGGAGAGGA
>SLED01000145.1 GCA_007124945.1 Salinibacteraceae bacterium
GGTTGAGTCGAGTATGCAAGTGGAAGCGCTTTTGGGGTACGAGCGCCCAACATAGATTTTCTGCCGACGAAATAAAATATAGCTTCATTATGTCAGATAAAGGTTTAAGTAACTTAAAAAACGTCTCGGAAGCTGACCGGAAGATGATCGCCGATGTGGAGGCGATGTTTGGCCCAGAGCCCAGCGAGATGGGCTTCGTCAAGAACCTCTTCTGGGGTCGTTTTAGGGATGAACTGGTATTTCCTTATCCTGAAGAAAGCCGGGATGAACGCGAGCGGTGTAACAAGCTGTTGGATGAACTGGGAGAGTATCTGGAGAATGAGCATCCGTCGGTGCTGATAGACCAGGAAGAGTATATCCCTGAGTGGTGCCTGGAGCGGCTTTTTGACCTGGGTGTTATGGGTATGACGATTCCGGAAGAGTATGGCGGCCTCGGGCTCGGCGTAACGAGCTATAACCGCGTGCTTGAGCTTATCGGAGCGCATTGCTCCTCCACAGCGGTCGTGGTGTCGGCTCATCAGTCGATTGGATGCAAAGCGATCATGCTCTTCGGTACGGAAGAGCAGAAGAAGCATTTCCTGCCGAAGGTTGCTCGCGAGTATCTTTCCGCGTTTTGCCTTTCTGAGCCCAATGTAGGTAGTGATGCGGCGGGTCAGGAGACCCATTGCGAGCTAACCGATGACGGGAAGCACTTTATCCTGAATGGCGAGAAGAAGTGGTCCACTTCCGGGGCCATGGCCGGCATGTTTACCGTGATGGCCAAACAGCAGATGCCGAATGGCAAGGAGAAGGTCACCGCTCTCATTTGCACGCCGGATATGGAGGGCGTGGACATCTTTGAGAAGAACCGGAGCAAGACCGGTATCAGGGGCACGTGGCAGGCCCGCATCGAGTTTAATGATGTGAAGGTACCTCGAGAGAATGTTCTACACGAGGAAGGGCGTGGACTCAACGTAGCGCTGACGTGCCTTAACTTCGGTCGCTGCACGCTCTCAGCGGGGGTGAGTGGTGCAGCCAAGCAGGCCATGAACCAGAGCATAAAGTGGGTACAAACCCGGTACCAGTTTGGGCGACCACTGGCCGAGTTTGACCTCGTTCAGGAGAAGATAGCTCGGATGGCAGCATTCACTTATGCCATGGACGCGATGCTGTACATGGTGACAGGTATGCTCGATCGCCACGACAAGGACATCATGGTGGAGACGGCCATCGCGAAGGTGTTCTGCTCGCACTTCGGCTGGGAGGTCATCGACGACGCCATGCAGATCATGGGTGGCGAAGGCTACATGACGGAGAACGAGTTTGAGCGTCTCTGGCGCGACAACCGCATCCACCGTATCGTGGAGGGGTCAAACGAGGTGATGTATGCGTTTATCTTCGCCTACGGAGGCAAGCAGCTTGCCGAGCAGATGATCAGTGTGCAGGAGGCTCTGCTGTGGGATGAAGATGAGCCTGCTGCCCGCAACCTGAACCGGATGGTACGGAACGGGCTCAACCCGAAGGTGCTGCAGCTTGCGGTACCGCTCGGCCTTCAGCTTTTCCTTGGCGTGAAACCGTCTGCGCCGGAGATTCGTGGTGTGCATCCTTCGTTGCAGTCGTACGCTGATAGGCTCGCCAATCTCGTACAGAAACATTCCCACTACTTTAAGCTCGTCAGTAAGTGGGAGCGTGAGGACATCGTCAAGCATCAGACGCAGCAGAAGCGCGTCGCCGAAAACGCCATCCGCCTCTTCGCACTGACCTGCTCCCTGAGCCGCATGAGCATGCAGATGCGCAAAGGGGAGGCCGGGCCTGAGTTCGACCGGGATCGCGCGGCGTTCGACTATCTGTTCGATCTGTTCGAGATCGATATCATCAACAACTTCGGCGAGATGCGTTATCACGCGGACGAGAGCATGCGTGAAGCTGCGGCAGCCGCACGGCGTCACAACGACACGCTGCCGAACGAAGACTACTACATTCACGAGGCGTCGCCAGTGGCCGCCGGCACTGGCCGTGAGGTACCCCGGAAGCATGTCAAGCAATTTCCGGGCGACGACGTCGCCGACGTGAGCGGAGATGGCGCTGCCTCGAACGGTGAGGCTGAAATAGCCGCCCAGGCCGGTGATACCGCCGACGAGCAGTCGTAACGATGACTGCCATGTCGCATTTTAGCCGGGCAGCCTTCACACAGGGCTGCCCGGCTTTTTTTGTGGATGTCGAGGTTAGCCGATTACCTTAAATCCGGTGTATTCATGTAGGATGGACGGGAGCTCAATCGAGCCGCCCTCCTGCTGATTGTTTTCGATCAGCGCGGCGATAACCCGAGGTAGGGCCAGGGCGCTGCCGTTAAGCGTGTGTACATGCCTGTTTTCTCCGCGCTCGCTATCATGAAAGCGTATCTGCGTTCGGCGCGCCTGAAAGGCTTCGAAGTTGGAAATAGATGACACCTCCAGCCAGCGCTTTTGTCCGGCACTCCAGACTTCCAGATCATACTTTTTGGATTGCGTAAAGCCCATATCTCCCGTGCACATCAGCAGGCGGCGATACGGAAGGCCGAGCAGCTTGAGCGGATGCTCAGCGTCCTGCCGCATGGCCTCCAGTGTATCGTAGCTCTGCTCGGGCTTCACAAACTGGACCAGCTCAACCTTGTCGAATTGGTGCAAGCGGTTGAGACCCCGTACATCCTTTCCGTGTGATCCGGCTTCCCGCCGAAAACAGGGGCTGTAGGCACAGTACTTTGCCGGGAGGCCTTCTTCAGGAAGAATCTCATTACGAAAGAAATTGGTGACCGGCACTTCAGAAGTCGGGATGGGGAAGAGGCCATCACGCGAAATCTCATACATGATGTCTTCTTTGTCCGGAAGCTGTCCGGTTCCTGTCGCGCTGGCCTCATTTACAAAGAGCGGAGGTTGGATCTCCCGGTACCCCCGATCTCTGGCAAGGTCCAGAAAAAAGTGGATGAGGCCACGTTGCAGCCGCGCCCCCTTGCCCGTGTAAAAGGGAAAGCCTGCCCCTGTCACTTTGGCTCCGCGCTCGAAATCGACGAGATTGTGCTGCTCGAGGAGGTCCCAGTGCGGCTTTGCTTCAAAGCTGAAAGTGGGTTTGTCTCCTTCTTCGTAAACCACCTCGTTCTCTTCCGGCGAGGCTCCCACAGGCACACTCTCGTGCGGGGGATTCGGTAGATCAAGGAGAAGGCGGTTGAGTGTGTCTGCCTTATCTTTTACTTCTGCCTCGAGCTCTTGAATGCGCTCTTTTAGTTCGCCTGACTCGTCAATGTACTGCTGAGCTTCCTCGCGCTCACCGGAGCGCATTTTCTCCCCAATCTTTTTCGAAAGTGTGTTGGAGCGGGCTTGGGCCTGCTGCAGTTCTGTGAGCAGCTTACGGTGTTGTACGTCGAGTGCCCGGGCGGTGTCGACATCCGCGACGTCACCCATGCCTTTCGTTTTGATAGCCGAGCGGATGCGGTCGGGAGAGTCGCGCAGAACCTGTAGATCGAGCATAGAAGTGAGGAGTAACGTGGGTCGTTGCTTAGTTACGGAGATGGTGTAGTAACGGAGAGCCCGAGCTCCCGGCCCAGCGCCCGCAGCGAGGCATCGATGGAGCGCGGCTTGTAGCCGATTTCGCTGGCTGCTTTGAGCACAATGAAACCCGTGCGCGGCGGCCGATCTGCTACTTGATTAAGCTCTTCAGAGGTGGTTGGGTTGATCAGCGAGGCGTCCAGATCGAACACGCGTGCGAGGGCCTGCGCAAAATCGAAGACTGTCAGGAAGTCGGATCCGGAGAGATGGTAGATGCCGGCTTTTCGATGACGAACCAGCTTCTCTATGCCGGCAGCGAGGTCGGGCGCGTAGGTTGGGGTGCGCCATTGATCGGTTACGACGTGAATGGGGTTGCCCTCTCGCAGATTGTCGATCACCCAGAGGGCGATGTTGGTACGGCTGAGTTTGCGTGCCGTACCGTACACGAGCACGGTGCGAGCGATTACCCAGTTGTCGAGGCCAGCTTCGCGCACAGCATTCTCTCCTGCCAGCTTAGAGCGGCCGTAAAAGTTGACCGGGTTCGGCCGGGCATCTTCACGGTAGGGTCCGGACGAACCATCGAACACGAAGTCGGTGGAGACCTGGACGAGCCGGGTACTGTGTTTTCTGCACGCCTTGGCCAGGTTGCCGACCGCGTCTGCGTTGACATTCCAGCAGGCTTCCCGCTCCTGCTCGCACTGGTCCACCTTCGTCATCGCTGCACAGTTGACCACGACCGTTGGCGTGAAGTCATCCATCAGGCGGGCGACGGCGTCATAATCGGTAATGTCCAGCGGAGCGTATCCGCACGAGGAGGCGGGAAAGCGCGGGCCGGAGTCTCTGCCGGTGGCCAAAACGTCGTACTCGGCGAAGCCGCTCATGCGGGCAACCAGGTGTTGACCCAGAAGGCCATTGGCGCCAGTTATGAGTACGCGTTGAAACAGCATGGAAGGAAAGATAGACAGTGACTGGCCCGTAGTGTGGACCCACGAATATACGAAAACCCGGACGCAAAATAACGCGCGGGGAGCACGTCGTGGAAGAGTCATCCGGCGTTAACGGCTACGATGTGGGGCAAGGCATGGTCCCTGCCACTTACTGCTCGCCGCCGCCGTGATGGGTCGCCATGGCTGCCTGGACGTCCGCCTTGATGTGTTGGGCTTCTTCCAGCGGCAGTCTTCCGGCAAGAAGAAGACGCATCTCGCGCCGCTTCGCGGCGTGGTCGTACCGCGCCTTCTCTTTGTCTGTCTCGGGATGAACCGGCGGGGCTTGCTGTGGGCGCCCCTCGTTATTGAGAGCGACAAAGGTGAAGAACGCCCGGTTGCACTTTCGCCGCGTCTGCTTCCGCGGATTCTCGGCCCAGACATTCAGTTCAACCTCCATCGACGAACTGAATACGCGGTTAACCTGACTTTCCGCCACGATAATCTCGTTCTGGAAGATGGGAGCGTTAAACTCAACCGAATCAACGGCTGCCGTCACGCAGACGCAGTTGGCATGCCGCTGTGCGGAGATGGCGGCACACTTGTCCATCATATGCAAAAGCCGTCCACCCATCAGGTTACCCAGACCGTTCGTGTCGTTGGGCAATACGATTTCGGTCATCACGCAGCGTGATCGACTGACGGTTTTCTTACCTTCCGGATCGTACGGGTTGCTCGGCGACTGAGGAGACGTCACAGCACTGGAAGCATCTATTTAGAGAGTCAGGGGACCATGACAGACCCCTGCGACTGGCTGTAGATCCTGCCCATGGGATGAAATCGGTGTGGCTTTGCATCGTCAACCGGCCGGATGGACAACTCAGGTGCGGCGCTCCTCCGGCTGCGCTGCCGGGAAGAGGATGTTGTTCAGGATGAGGCGGTACCCGGGCGAGTTCTTATGAAGACTCAGATCGGTGGGAGGGTCGCCTACGAAGTGCTGGTAGTCCTCCGGATCGTGCCCGGCATAGAAGGTAAACGTGCCCTCGCCAAGGTTTCCGTGCAGATACTTGACCTCGCCCCGATCTGGTGCTTCAGCAAGGATGGTAACTCCCGGCTTAACGAGCTCTTTCCGGAAGCTCGTGGTTTGGCCGAGAAAGCCGCGAATGGTTGCCACGTGGTTTTGCGTGAGCATGGACGGAACGGGATCCCACTTAGCACTGAAGTCGAACAGCGAGAAGTAGTCGCGAGCGGGATCACGCTCTGCCGGAGGCGGCGCGCCGGCATCAATGTCGGAGTGTTCGTACTCGGTAGCGTTTACGTTAGGCGTGAAGTTGTGGAAGGCGAAGGATCGGTCGTAATCGAGGCGTTCCATGAAGTCGCGATCCACACCGTCCCCATCATATTCCGGTGGTACGATGTCGGTCTGATGAGCCGCCAGCGCAATGTCAAGTGTTTCAGTGCCGGAGCACATGGCGAAGAGGAAGCCACCGGCTGCCACGTAGGAACGAATCTCCTCAGCTACGGCCAGCTTCAGGTCGCTAACTTTTCGAAACCCATGACGCTGTGCGATGCCCTCAAGCTGACGCTGTTGCTCCTGGTACCATGACGTGTTGCGGTACTGATAGAACTTTCCATATTGCCCGGTGAAGTCCTCGTGATGCAGGTGCAACCA
>SLED01000177.1 GCA_007124945.1 Salinibacteraceae bacterium
CCATGAACGTAGCTCTTGAGATATCTCACCTGCAGGGCGTAGAGATTCTCATGCTTGGCGGGATGGTGCGCCACACGTCCAAATCTGTGGTGGGCCCGTACGCCGAGGACATGATTGAGGGGTATGCCTGCGATAAGCTGTTTCTGGGCGTTGATGGATTTGACCTCGACTATGGGCTGACGACCGCCAATGCTCAGGAAGCGCGGTTAAATCAGGCTATGATAAGAGCGGCGCAACGCACCACCATTGTTACCGACTCCAGTAAGTTTGGGCAACGTGGTTTCCGTCGTATCTGTGGGCTGGAGGCCGTTTACCGGGTTATTACGGACTCGGCTGTACCCGCAGAAACGGTAGAGCGGTTGGAAGGCCGCGGAATTGAGGTAGACGTGGTGTGAGGTGTAAGCGCACGCGCACGCCCCTGCCTGCACGGCGAAAATAGCTATGTCAACACCCTACGTTTACATTGTCCGGTGCAGTGACGGTACGCTGTATACGGGTTACACGACAGATGTGGAGCGACGGGTGGCCGAGCACAACGCCGGCACGGGAGCGAGGTACACGCGCGGCCGTCGGCCGGTGCGGTTGGTTTATCATGAGAAGCACGCCACCGTTTCTGAGGCCATGCAGCGCGAGTACGAAATAAAACAGTTTCCGCGCGAGGCGAAAGAGCGGCTCATCGGGTAGCTTGGGCTATTGAGGCCGGAGTGCCGTGCCTGCACGTTCTGCCGAAGCTATATCGGTAGCGAAATACCGCCTGTGGAATAGATGCCATCTTGTCCATACGCTACGTTGAAGGTAAAGCCCACATTGGGTGGATTGGCCATCCGCACGGCCATGCCAGGGTTTAGGTTGAAATCATCGCCGAAGGCGCTGTTAAACACCTGCCCGCCATCTAAGAAGGCACTCATAAGGATGGTCATCGGAAAGCTCATCATTTTGATGCTACCGACTGTGCGGCGAATTTCCATGCTTCCGAACACACTGTGCTGCCCGTAAAACCGTCCCTCGTCGAAGGCGCGTAACGAGTTAAAGCCACCCAGCTGGGCCTGGTCGAAGAAGGGGACGCGGTCGCTGGTGGTGACGGTGGCTTCGCTGCGAAGTACGAGTTGCCATCGTTTATCAACAGTGGAGAGATACTGCCTAAGGTCAAGCAGGAAACGACCGTACGTGTTTACAAGGGCAGTAGAATTGTGATCGTCAACTACTTCATTAACCTCGGCGGTGAATTTGCCGAAGAACCCGCTGGAGGGATTGAATTCCTGGTTGCGAGCGTCGTAGATGACGTTGAAGCGTCCTCCCATTACTGTTGCACCGCCCAGGCCTGGCACGTCGCTAAATCGAGCGAGATCAAGTAGAGCGGGGATAGGACCATCCACGACCTGGTCGATATCGTCCAGCCCACGACCTACTTCTACATAGCGGGCCTTATAGCCGATGCCAACCCGCAGTTTCTGAGCGGGGAAGTGGTACACATCCAGCGTGCCGCCTACCTCGCGATGGTCATAGATCGCCACATCGCGCTCTTTCGTTCCGGGGCCCATCCCGTAAAACCGAATACGTGGATCTGTCACGGCCGTGCCATCCACTTGAAAGCCCCACCGGTCATCTGCGCCAACAGTAAAATCTTCCCACGCAACCTGCAGCTCGCGATAGTCGCTCCCGGAGAAGCGTCCGCTGATCTGCAAATTCTTGTGGGCCGCGGGGCAGGAGAGGTAGTCGAAGCCCAGCCCGGTGCCCAGAAACTGGTTGTGAAAAGCATTTATGCTGAGGGAGCCCGTCATGATGGCCTCGCGCGTGGTGTTGAGAAAGGTTACACCGCCACCGAGGCTCAGGCCGGCCTGGTTGGAGCTGGAGATGAATGGGAAAGGTGCGTGCCGGATAGTCTTGCCGTGATCCGGGGGGTCCATGAACAGCGTGTGTAGCACGTCGGTGAAGGCCGATGGCTCGTACTCGTGAAACATGGGTGAGAAAGCGGTGGGATAGCCCTCATCGCGCTGGACAATGAAGTAGTCCGGCACCTCAGCAACGCCGGGCGCAGGTAGGGGTCTGCTGGAGGATGCGTCTTCGTCCACCGTAACGACTGTTTCATGCCGGGTATTAGCATGCGTTGCGAGGCTACCAGCGTTAAAACCAGGTGTGTACGTGATCAGGGCCTCCAGGGTGTGGGTGCCCGTGGGTGCGTTGGACGCAACCGTAAACGGGACAACGACCTGCACCTCCCCCTCATAAACACGCGTTGTTCCCACATGTACCGGCACGCCCTCTACGCTCGGCTCGGGGTACTGTGGCTCCTCAAAAGTAAAGGCGTCATGGTCCACCATCTGAATGCGAGTACCAGCAGGCGTGCGCGCCTCACTGGGCGCGGCGCCGAGCCACATGAATTTTGGCAGTTTGAATGTTACCACCAAGGCAGAGGACTCACCCGGCGCAATCGTTTCTGTGGCCGGTGCGACGGATACGACCACCGGATCTTCGATGGGGGGCAGATCAGCTTCCTGGGCCGAAGTTGTTTGTGGCAAAGCTGTACTTGAAACGACGGCGATGCAAATTGCGCAGCACAGGCTATAAAAAGTGAGCGATCGTCCTCGTAGCGTATCGTGCATTCGTGTGTTGATAAAGTTGGCCAAAAGGTTGCGCTGTTGACCCGTGAGTAACTGCACACAGAAGGGAGCGGTGGCAGTTTGTTTGCACCGGCCGTATCCTGTAGTTTGCGAACACGCCAAAGTGTTACGATTCGCGAAACATGCTCAGAGCACAAGCAGCCTTGCCTTGAAGCTGCTGTAGCACGTAGACCGAAATTCAACGAAACTAACGATCCACGCAAATACCGTAGCGCAATCATCCTGCGCCAAAGACCAGGGAAAAGCGCTTCCAGAACACGTGCCCCAGCGGCGCATTAAATTGTTAAGTATTGGTTAAGTAGCGCACGAATCAGACCGGAGGATTTCATGAAGACTCGCGTTCGCGACCTGCTTAAGGAGAAAGGCATTGAGGTGCTGACCACACCGCCCGACGTCACGGTTTTTGATACAATCGAGAAGATGGTTGATCGCAATGTCGGATCGATCGTGGTGATGGAAGGCGCCCGACTCGTGGGCATTTTCACCGAGCGCGATTATCTGCGGCGAATCGTGTTGCAGGGTCGCTCCTCCAAGACAACGGAGCTGTCAGAGGTGATGACGAAAAACGTTATTACCGTTGAGTACGACGCGACAGTCGATCAGTGCATGACGATCATGACGGAGAAAAAGCTGCGACATCTTCCTGTTGTAGAGGATGGGGCGCTGTG
This sequence comes from Salinibacteraceae bacterium, assembly GCA_007124945.1. GTDB lineage: Bacteria > Bacteroidota > Rhodothermia > Rhodothermales > Salinibacteraceae > Tc-Br11-B2g6-7. The sequence goes on from SLED01000177.1 coordinate 3,290, forward strand.
CGGCATCATCTCCATCGGCGACTGTGTGCGCCATCTCTCAAAAGAAGCCCAGGCAGAGGTGGAAGACCTGAAGAACTATATTTCGGGTCAGTATCCGGCGTGATGCGGATGTAGAGAAGCTCAGCCTCGTTGTGCTACCGCGGGCACGAAGCTCTCCAGCTTTTCGGAGGGAAGAGCAATGGTGCGTTCCTGCTCGGCACTTATGTAGGCTGCCATTAGCAGTCGAAGCACATCGCGCCCGGCATGGAAGTCAAGCTCCGGCTGCTTGCCATCGAGAAAGAGCCGCGTGAAGTGCTGGTTTTCGCCCGTGTAGCCGTACGCTGCCGCCTCATCTCCGATGATGGGCAGCAGGCCCTGTTCGGCGTTTTGCTTTTCCACGAGGTCTTCGCCAGCTGTGCCCTGCACCTCACGGCTCAGATAGACGTCCACTCCGCTGTCGAGCGAGCTGTATTGGAGCGAGTATTCCGGGCCAAGTAGCTCCGCCCGAAGCCGGAGCCCCGGGCCGACGTAGCTCCACGAAGTGGTGGTTTCGCTGATCAACTCATGGCCTTCGTCATCCTGGTACGTAATGGTCGCCCGCGCAAAATCCTCCACCGGCCGCTTCTCGAAATCGACGTCCGGGCCCATGCGCCCCCGTAACTGCTTTGCATAGCCGGGGCGATTCCACTTGAGCGTGGCGATCTGCGCGGACACTTTCGTGGGCGTGATGCTGCTGCGCGGCGCTCCGGGAGCTGTCAGGAGGAAGCGCGCCACCTCCACGCTGTGGCACATCATGTCGAGCAGCACGCCGCCACCCTGCAGACGACCCTGCCAGAACCAGGGTGCGTGAGGGCCGCTGTGCTCCTCCGCAGCGCGCGCCAGGTACGGCCGCCCGGCGATCGCCGCGCCCCGCCTCCACAGAATCTCGCGGCCCCGGCGGAGTCCGGGCGCAAACAGCTGATCCTCCAGGTAGCCGTGCAATAGTCCCGCTTGTTCAATGATGTCGACCATCCGGTTGGCCTCTGAAATATTCCGCGCCAGGGGCTTCTCGCACGCCACCCCGACAAGCTCGGCAGTACCGGCAAGCACAGGACCGACAACTTTTTCCAGATTCTCGATCCGGCTGAAGTTGGGCCCGCAGATCCAGATCGCGTCAATCGCCGGGTCGCGCACCATTGCCTCGATGGAGTCGAACGCCTGCGCCTCGCCCACTCGCAAGTCACGAGCCAGCGCGGCCGCTTCCTCGGCATGCTCACGGTTGGGACTCCAGATGCCCCGCACGTCCGCGTCGCGGACGCTGGTCCACGACTGTATATGGAAGCGGGTGATAAATCCACTGCCGATAAATCCTACTCCAAGACGATCCGACTCCATAGCCTGCTGTAGCTGATTGTTGGAAAGCGTGGCTTCAGGTTCGGGGATGCGTGACTAATGTGCAACATGGGGATCCTTCGAGGCAGTAGCGCGCTCCAATCCGTCCGTTCGTTTTAACCCTTCAGCACGAGTGGATGACCGCTTCCGACTGGCTACAGCAGTTGCCGCGATTTGCATCGCAGGGGATCGATGCGTATCGTCCCGGCCTGGAGCGGATGTGCGACCTCCTCGAACGCATGGATTCGCCGGAAAAGGCGCTGCGCACCATTCACGTGGCCGGCACCAACGGAAAAGGGTCAACCGCCTCCATGATCGCAGCTATCTTGCAGTCGGACGGCTATTCCGTTGGGCTCCACACATCGCCACACTTGTTGACCCTGCGGGATCGGATGCGCATCAACGGAACGCCGGCTCCTGAATCGTGGCTCGCCGCGGCGTTGGATCAGTGGCGGGGAGACATCAGTGCGGTTCAGCCCAGCTTTTTTGAGGCAACAGTAGCCCTTGCACTGCGCTACTTCGCCGAGAAGGAGGTAGAGGTTGCCGTCGTGGAGGTAGGGCTTGGCGGGCGCATTGATGCAACCAATGTCATCACGCCAAACGTTTCAGTTATCACGGCCATCGATTACGACCATACGGAAATCCTGGGAGATACGCTGGAAGAGATCGCGACCGAAAAGGCCGGTATCATCAAGCCCGGCGTACCCTGCGTTTCTTCTGCTGATCAGCGGGGTGTGCAGGAAGCCCTGAAGGCTCAGGCGCGGTGTTCGCCGGCGCTACTGGAATTTGTGCAGAACACAACCCGGGCAACCTGGGAGGATGAAGGGGGCACCGTAGAGACGCCGGAACGCACCTATCATCCTGTTTTTCTCGGGCTGGAAGGAGAGCATCAGCGAATGAACGCTCGCCTGGCGATTCGTGCAGTCGAACTCTTTGCTGCGGTGACGCCGGAGGCCACGCTGAAGGGACTTTCAGACGTCGTCTCACTTACCGGCCTTCGTGGTAGATTCGAGGTCGTGCAGGAGCACCCGGCAATCGTGTGCGACGTTGCGCACAACGAAGCCGGAGTCCGGACCGCTCTACAGCAGGCACGGCAGTTGCGGCCGGAGGGGCGCATTTTTGTTTCGCTTGGCCTCATGAAGGAGAAAGCCATCGATGAGATTGCGCAGCTCTGCAGTGCTTTCAACGTGGTCTTGATTCCAGTGACCGGGCTATCTAAACGAGCTGTACCTGTTGACGAGCTTTCGGGTCGCTTCAGAGATGCCGGAGTGGACGTGCGGCCACCCCGTTCTGCGGCCGGCGCTATCGCTGCATTCGAGGAGGAAGCATCCAAGGAGGACGTACTATTGGCCACCGGCTCCCACCAGGTCGTAGCCGCCATCCTGTCCGAATACGCGACGTCCTGAGCGGATTTTTTCGTTAGCACGTAGGGCTTTCTAAAGAAACCGG
>SLED01000044.1 GCA_007124945.1 Salinibacteraceae bacterium
CGCCCGCCGCCCCGGTAGTCGTAGTTTCAACAAAAACTGGTGAGCGATCGCTCGCTGTGAACTACGTCACCCGTGCGCTGTGAGCGTATGGAAGTTAAGAATTGATAGATGGGAGAGGTGTATACAATGTACAGGTTCATGAAAAATATTGCGCCGGGAATAGTAGTAGCACTACTACTTCTTGGTCTTAGTGCTGTGCCGACGGTGGCGCAGGACACCGGGCATGTGGTTGGAGAGGTTCTGGCCGCTGAAGATGGAGCCGCACTTCAGGGTGTTAACGTGAGTTTAGTAGGCACCATGCACGGAACCGCCACCGATGCGGAGGGGCGCTTCGAACTCCGTAATGTGCCGGCTGATGAGTACGTGCTGGAAGTTTCGAGCGTCGGGTACGCTACGATCCGAATGCCTGTAGCGGTACAGGCAGGAGAAAGCGTGACCTTGCGTATTGAACTGCAGGAAGTGGCCGTAGACCTCGATGAACTGCAGGTAGTAGCGCGGGCTGCTGACCGGCGTCTTGCAACGTCAGTACCTACCGAGGCGCTTGACGAGCAGCCAGTTCAGGATCTGGGAGAAGGGTTGCGGACATTAACCGGGTTAAATCTGCAGCGGCGTGGTGCGCTCGGTCTGGACCCCAATGTGCGAGGGCTGACGGGCACACAGGTCGGCACCCTTGTAGACGGGATGCGATCGTTTGGCGCCGGCCCGGCGCGGATGGATACGCCACTCAGCCACATCGACCCATCCACCGTGGAGCGTATGAGCGTCGTACGTGGTCCATACGCGCTTACGCTTGGAGGGACGCTTAGCACGCTTGACGTGCGTACGCGGAGTCGCGTCCCGGATCGCGCCTTTACCGGGAGACTCACTTCCGGATTCTCGAGCAATCGTGATGCTGCAGACGTGGATGGTCACATCATGGGCCGCACCGGCAGTGTATTCTACGACATTGGTGGAGCCTATCGCACCGGAAATGACTATACCGCGGGCGATGGATCCTCCGTGCGCGCAGACTTTACCTCCGCGGAAGTGCGTGGTCGATTCGGCATCGAGCCTACCAGCACGTCACGGCTTACTACCACTGTCAGCTACCAGGATCAGCGTGACATTGCTTATGTGGGCCGACCGCTGGATGCCGAGTACTTCGAGACGGTCCGAGGGACGGTGAATTACCGCCAGACCCTGTCCGGTGTTGTGCAGGTAGTTGAGGCACAGGCGTACGCCTATCAGACGCTACACAGGATGACGAACGATAACAAGCCTACTGCGGAGCCGGATCCCGACCGTATGCCACCCTTTCCCTTAGATATCTCGAACGATACGGAGATCGCGACGGTTGGGGGGAAAACATCGGCTATCCTACAGCCATCCAACGGACTAACACTCGACGTGGGTCTTGAAGGATACACGGCGTTTCGAAATGCCACGCGCATACGGGCGCGCAGGGATACTGGCGAACTTCTGGGCGAAGACATCGTGTGGGGCGGCGTGCGCACTACAGAGGTTGGCGGGTTCGTTCAGGCTGAACGGGCTATTGGGTCAGCAGACATCACCGGTACTGCTCGACTCGACCTCGTCCACATGAATCCGGATCGCGTCTCACAGGGCTTCCTCGATCGCGCTGAGACCTCAGTAGACGCGCTTGATCAGACGGATGCGTTATGGAGTACCGCGGTGAGTACGTCTATACCTCTTACTGACGTTTTATCGCTTACCGCCGGTGCAGGCACGGCTGCACGGGCACCTGAAAGCCTCGAGCGTTATGGAGACCGCATGGGCTCCACGCGGTCGCAACTCGGCAACGAGTTTATGGGGGCGCCGTCGCTTAGCCCGGAGCGCATATGGCAAAGTGACGTCGGTCTCAGCGTTCGTAGAGGACGCCTTGATGCTACTCTTACCGGCTTCGCTCGCTATCACGAAGACTACATCACGTTCGAAGAAGCACCTGATGTGCCGTCGGCCTTGCCTATGACACCGGATGAGGTGTTTCGCTACGTGAATGGCGAGGCGCTGTTTTGGGGTGCTGAGCTGGAAGCCTCGTATGGCATTGCGCGCGGCGTCACGTTACAGGCTTCGGCCGACTACCTCTGGGGGCGTGACATCACGCTGGATGAAGCGGCGTACGGAGTAGCGCCAGCCTCATTGCAACTCGGTGCGCGCGTTCAGCCGATGGGGGAGCACCTCTTCCTGGAGGGCTCGTTGCGAGGCGTTACCACACAGACGCGCGTATCCGATACCCGCGGTGAAGCCATGACCGACGGGTACGTGCTCGGTAACCTTCGTCTGGGCCTACCACTCCCTCATGGACTTACGCTGCGTGGGGGAATAGAAAACCTCTTCAACACCACGTACTCCGATCATTTGAACGCACGCAATCAGTTTACGCGTGCTCCAATTCTGGAGCCCGGCCGGAGCGTATTCATTCGCCTGCGGTATGCGTTTTAGTGATCTCCCGACATCAGACAGTAACCCGGGGTGCTGCCAAGGCATCTCGGGTTTTTCTGTTCAAGAAAGATGGATGTTCGCGACGCGCCATTTGACTGTCGCAAGCCCTGCCCGTGTATGAAGCAAACACAAAAGGCGAGGCCGATCTGTTGTCGACCTCGCCTTTGTGTAGCAATCTTCTCAGGTTACCGAAGTGCGTTCTGCAGTTCTTCTGTAGTAAACACATGACTCGCCATCATTCGGAAGTTGGTGAGGGCTGCCTCGTACCCGTCCAGGCCGGCATCGGGCATCTGAGCGGCAGCGGTCGCATCCTGCACCACAGCTACTTCGAACCCCTGCTCCAGCAGGTCTCGCATGTGCGATTCCGTACAGAGATTTGCCGACATACCCCCGATAATGACCTTGTTAATTCCCTGTTTGCGAAGCTGAAGTACCAGATCGTTCGTCTGGGGACCATAAACTTTATGCGGGCTGGTAACCACCGTATTCTCCGACTCGATGTATTGCTTGTACTGAGGCATCCAGTCAGCTCCTGAATCATCGAAGCCTTCCAGTGAGAGCGGGTCTGCACGATCGAACATGCCGATATTGTGCATCAGGACCTCCAGCACACCACCAAACTGCCACTCGTGATCGTGGGGGTAGTAGTAGTGTGGCGAGACGAAGGTTGGAATATCGTTAGCCTCAGCCAGCTGAAAGAGCGTTTCGATATTGTCGACCGTGTTGTTTTCCTCAACGCTCGCGCCGACTACGCCCCAGGTAACGCCATCAGGGCTGAGGAAATCAATTTGGGGGTCGGTGATGAGCACGGCGGTATGCTCATCGATATCAAAACCGGGCTCTGGAAGCTGAGCGACCGCGACATCCGAGCTAAAGAGCCAGAATGTAGAAGCGAAAAGTAACGTGACAACGAAGCGGTTCATGGGACTTGGCAGGTAAATGAATATGTTTCGCTGCCATACGTGAGCCCCGTATCCGTATCGTTACGGTGGAGGGGAAGCTGCTCGCTTCCGTCCTTCACTGCCGACCGCTATACCTCGGCGGTCTCCTTGGTCTGTCGCTTCGCGATTTGCTCTTCAAAATAATCGAGTGTCTCTCTTAGGCCTTCTGCACGGTCGTAGGAGGGGCTCCAGCCTAACACGTCCTTCGCCCGGGAGATGTCGGGTTGTCGCACCTGTGGATCGTCTTTGGGTAACGGCTTGAAGGCGATTTCGCTGTCTGATTCCGTCAATTCGATGATCTCCTTTGCGAACTCCAGGATGGAGATCTCATCCGGATTGCCGATATTCACCGGCTCCACCTGATCGCTCAGGAGCAACCGGTAGATTCCATCCACAAGATCATCCACGTAGCAGAAGCTGCGCGTCTGACTACCATCACCAAACACCGTCAAGGGCTGATCGGTCAGGGCTTGCTTCATGAACGTGGGAAGAGCGCGGCCATCGTCGAGGCGCATCCGCGGTCCATACGTGTTGAAGATCCGCACGATGCGCGTTTCCACGTCGTGATACCGGTGGTAGGCCATCGTCATTGCTTCGGCGAACCGCTTCGCCTCATCATACACACCGCGCAGACCTACCGGATTGACATTGCCCCAGTAGTCCTCCTTCTGAGGATGAGTCTGAGGGTCGCCGTACACCTCACTCGTTGAGGCGAGCAGAAGACGAGCGTCTTTTTCTTTGGCCAGACCAAGAGCTTTGTGCGTACCGAGCGCACCTACCTTCAGCGTCTGAATCGGAAACTTGAGATAATCAATAGGGGACGCCGGGCTCGCGAAGTGCAGCACATAGTCGAGATTTCCCTTCACGTAGATGAAGTTCGTCACATCCAGCTTTACGAACGAGAAGCGCTCGTGCCCCATCAGGTGGCCGATATTTTCCGGAGACCCGGTGATGAGGTTGTCCATACAGATAACCTCATGGCCTTCCGCGAGGAAGCGATCGCAGAGATGGGAGCCGAGAAATCCGGCACCGCCGGTGATCAGCGTGCGGGGTGGTGTAGAAGTGGTCATGTCCTTATGTAGTCATGAATGGAACAGCCCGGCGTTCATGTGAAGCCGGGCTGCAGGTTACGCCGCGTGATCGTTCGATGCCTCCAGGAGCGATTCTACCGGCTCGGTCGTGGGCGCGTAATGCGGGCGACCAACCGAGAAGTAGTCGAATCCGAGCTCGGCCATGCGTTTGGGCTGATAGAGGTTGCGGCCATCAAAGATAAGCGGCAGCTTCATGCGCTCGTGCATGCGGGTGAAGTCGGGGCGGCGGAATTCGTGCCATTCCGTACAGATCACAAGAGCATCCACATCATCGACGGCCGAGTAGGCATCGGCGGCGTAAACGATGTCGGCGCCGAGCACGTCGCGCGTCGTCTCCATAGCTTCGGGATCGAAGGCCTGCACTTTGGCGCCGTTCTCGAGCAGGTGCCGGATGATGATGTGAGACGGGGCTTCCCGGACGTCATCCGTGTTCGGCTTGAAGGCCAATCCCCAGACACCGATGCGCTTCCCTTCAAGCGACCCACCGAAATACTCAACGATATCCTCGGCCATCCGCTTGCGCTGGCGGTCGTTCACCTTAAGCACCGCATCAAGCACCTTGAAGTCGTACCCGTAATCGTTCGCTGTCCGATGCAACGCCTGCACATCTTTGGGAAAGCAACTACCCCCGAAACCGATACCGGCGTACAGGAATCGCTTGCCAATGCGGCTGTCCTGCCCAATTCCGATTCGGACGTCATCTACGTTTGCGCCCACGCGTTCACAAACGTTCGCAATTTCGTTCATGAACGAGATGCGGGTGGCAAGAAGCGAGTTTGCTGCATACTTCGTCATCTCAGCGGAGCGCGGATCCATTGTGAGGATCGCATTCCCCTGGCGTACAAACGGCTCGTAAAGTTGCGTCATTATCTTGGCAGCCTTCTCACTGTGGCTGCCGATGACTACCCGTTCCGGCTTCATGAAGTCATCCACAGCCACGCCCTCACGCAGGAACTCGGGATTGGAAACCACATCAAAGCGGTCGCCTGCTTCAAGGCCGGCCTCTTCCATTACGCTCTGCACGGCGTCGGCAGTGCCAACGGGTACGGTGCTCTTATCGACAATAATTTTGTATCCCAGAGCCGGGTCTGCCGCGAGCATATCGGCAATTTCTGAAGCGACGCCCATCACGTAGGAAAGATCGGCCGAGCCATCTTCGCTGGGCGGAGTGGGCAGGGCCAGAAAGAGTACATCACCATGTTTGACGCCTTCCTCAAGAGACGTGGTGAAGGAGAGGCGCTCTTCCCGAATGTTGCGCTCAAAAAAGAGTTCGAGCCCGGGCTCAAAGATTGGCAGCTCGCCATCGCGCATCATCTCTACCTTGGCCTCGTCAATATCGACGCAGACGACGTCGTTGCCCATCTCTGCGAAGCACGTACCTGACACGAGACCAACATAGCCCGTGCCTACAATCGTAAGTTTCATAAAATAACCCCAATCCCAATCCTGGTGAACAATCTTGTCATCGAAACCGACTCAACGTGCATGTCGCCGGGATGCTCCACTGAAGGCGCAATACACGAGTTGAGGCGAAACCGACATAAGATATCGGCTAACGACGCGCAAAGTTATGCGGATGGAGCCGATTTATCCGATTTTCGAGACTA
>SLED01000071.1 GCA_007124945.1 Salinibacteraceae bacterium
ACTCCACAGAAAGTGAAAGAGCCGGCCGGTGCAGTACCGGCCGGCTCCCCACGTGAAATCTGCTACGACCTCTTATTGCTTGGCGGCAGCCAGCTTCTCAACTGATTCGGCCAGCAGGTTCACGCGGTCGGGATCGCCTGAGCCGGCAGCGTCGCCGGCAATAGCGCTCGCCATTTCCGTTAGCGCGGCGTGCTGCGCGGAGGCATCGTCCATCGCCTCAATATCGCTTAGCTCGCTCCTCAGACTCTCGATCCGATCCGCCGAGAGCCCTTCGTTGCGCTCCAGCTGGTCGAGGTAGGCGCGTGAGACCACAAAGCTCGCAGGCCACTCGTTACGCGGCTGGTGCATCGCGTTAAATTCGTCGTAGGTTACGAGCTTAGCCGCCTCCAACTCATTCTCCGAAAGGTACTCGCTCGTCGTCAGTTCGTGCACGTCAAATCCTCTGGCGATCTCGGTGCCGTAAATGTAGCCGTTGTACCAGTAGTTGGACCAGTACCCCGCTACCTGCAGCTCGTCATCGCTCATCGGGCCTCGATCGAAGAACGCAATCTCAAACGCGTTCGCGGGATCGGTGAAGTCGAAGACTGACACACCGCCCTGGTACCATGCCTGCACTTTGATATCGCGTCCAGGCACTGGAATCAGCGATCCGTTGTGTGCAACGCAGTTCTCCGTGGCTTTCTGAGGGACCGGCAATTTGTAGTATCCCCGGTGGCTGAGTTGCCCGTCCTCCAGAGAGAAGAAGGCATTGGCGCCCCAGTGTACAGGGTCATCTGCCCGGCACCGCGGCGACGTACCGCCTCCCCACTCATCGGTGTAAAGCACTGTCGTGCCATCGTTGTTGAAGGTTGCGGAGTGCCAGTAGGCAAAGTTTTCGTCTACCACCTCGTCGATCCGCACGGGGTTAACCGGGTCGGAGATATCCAGGAGGATACCGTTTCCGGAGCACGCGCCGGCGGCAAGGCCGAGATCAGGATAGATCGTAATATCGTGGCACTGGTTGGTTTGGCGTGAGCGCTGGGTATCTTCGCCATGCTCGCCACCGGGCCAGAGACCATCAATATCGCCGGTTTCGGGATCTTCGAAGATGCGGGGCTCGCTAACAACGCTGGCCTCCTCCGGTGCGTCCAGCGGCACCTGAATCACTTCAATCCGGAAAAGTGACGTTTCAGGATCTTCGTCCGGGCCCTCGGGCACGCATCCTTCCAGTTCTTCGCCGGGACGCACGAAGCTGGTGCCAGATACGTACACATACAGGTTTTCATCGTCGTTGGGGCTATCCAGGATGGTGTGAGTATGGGAGCCGCGGCAGGTTTGCACGGCCGCAATCTGGCGCGGCGTTGTAAGGTCGCTAATGTCGAAGATGCGCACGCCACGGAAGCGCTCCTCATCCACCTGCCCGGATGTACCGATTACGTCGCAGTCAACCCGGCCGCGAGCCTGCTCCACGGACATGAACACGAGATCACCGTACACGGAGACATCCCCCTGACCTCCCGGACACACCACCGCTACCTCGAGCGAAGGCTGCCTCGGATTGGCGATGTCATAGATCATGAAGCCGTAGAAATTGCCGACGATCGCATAGTTATCCCGGAAGGCGATATCCGAGTTTGCAAAATTGAGGTCACCCGGATTATCCGCATCCACGAAAACGTCCGGTCGGGGTAGTGTCGCGAGTAGATTCATATTCTTCGACGCTTCCTCTGCATCGTACCAGCCGGCACCGAGATCAAGACGAGGATCTTCTAGATTCCACCAGACCTCTTCATCATCGGCGGAGGCTGAACTTTCCTGTGCTGAAGCCTCGGCAACAGTGAACAAGCTCAACAAAACGACGAGCATCCCTACCCCGAGAGCTTGTATGGGGCAGGATGAATGGTTCAAACTAAACATGGGCTATCTCAAGAAGTGATTTCAATTTGGGGGGAAAGAGGCAACCGCGCTACTCCATCTGCTGGAGCATACGCATCATCCGCTGTATTTCGATTTCCTGGTCTGCTTCCACGTGGCCGGCAAAGGCAAACACTTCCGTTTCCTGGCCGGCACCGGGCTGGCTGAAGAGCTCGTTTACCATGGCGATGGCGCCTTCATGATGAAAGATCATGAACTCAAGAAAGAGCCGGTCAAACTCCTCCCCCGAAGCACGTGCGAGCTCCTCCAGCTGCTCGGATGAAAGCATCCCGTGCATGTCGCCGTGATCGTGGTCGTGCTGCACCTGCCCGTGCTCCACCAGATGCTCGACATCGTGCAGCATGTGACGAAGGTGGTGTGGTGCTTCCTCACCACGACGCTCCAGCCACTGAATCATCTGGTCGATCTCATCACCCTGAGAGCGCTCCATGCGATCGGCCATCTGCCGGAGGCCGGGGTTTTCGGAGCGTGCATCTACCAGAGCCGTCATCTGCAGCGCCTGCGCGTGGTGCAGAATCATATCCTTCATAAACTGAACGTCGTGCTCGGTGTGGGCGGGTTCATCCCGCTGATGGTACGCACCACCCGCTACGACGCGGCTCCGTTCACCGGGCGCACCGGGATACACGATGCGAGCCGGCTGGGCCACATCATCGACCCGTCCACGAACCAAAACGCGCGTGGGCTCGCCGGGTGCGCCAGGCTGCACGATACGCACCTGTTGCCCTCTGCCCTCTTGAAGGACGCGCGTCGCTTCACCGGGCGCTCCCGGCTGCACGATCCGCACATCAGAAGTATCTGCCATTGTTTCGGCCGACCCACCAGAGGGCGAAGCGTGAAGAGAGGAGGCGCTGAAAAGTCCGACAAAAAGAATACAGCAGAAACAGCATACTGTGGCGACTGCCACTCGAACCATCTGCATCATATGTAGAAGTGACTGGGGGACGTAAGAGTACGTGGGCATTCCATGATAATAAATTCTTTCACGCTCAACAAGAAATCTTGTGCTCCACTCTCCTAAAGAGACTCACCGTGTCCTCCGATACAGACAACGGGCGGTACAACCCTGAGATCTTGAGACCGCACGGTCGCACTAATCTTTCGCCACCTGGTCCGCCGAGATTTTCCATATTCAAAGCATCCCATGTATCGATTCGCCCTACCTGCATTTTTTGTACTGCTGTTTCTGGGAACTGGCTGTGACACGGTCGATTCCGACGGGCCTGACTTGCAGGAAAGAGAAGCTGAGATAGCGGCCTCCATTATGTCCCTTGCCTTGTCCGACCAATCGGATGGTATGCAGGCAGATCTGCATGATGCGATGGCCCTCCTTGCGCCAGACAGAATGAACTACACTACCCATGACGATACCACCCTGGCAGCTGCTTGGCGGGCAATAAACGAGTTGAGCATCGAATTCGACGAGGAAATCGGGGATCATTTTGTATCCTATGTTCGCGCGATAGAGCAACCGGGCTTTTTCAAGTCGCTCGACGTAGAATCTGCGCACCTCTTCACCGATGTTGGAGGTCTGCCCATTGCGTTTCCCGGGCGAGATGCAGCAGACGATGAGCCCGGTCCCGAGAGCCCAGAGGTGGCCAGCATCTCATTTCTGTCTGACCGAGAAGGAATAGCGCTCCTTCGGGAAGAAGACGTCGAACGCGAATCGGACTTCGCGCGAACAACCGACTGGACGCTCGATGGATTTCTCGAAGAAGAAGAGGACTCGATCCAGCTAAACGGTCTGCAGGTAAGCGAGGGAATTCACGTTTTTGCCGACGAGGAGGATATCCAGGAATATACATACGACCTTCGCCTCAGCTCTACGAATACGCGAATCGAGAAAGATGAAGAGCTCTGGCTTTCAGAGCGTCTCGCAGGCACGCTCAGCTATCAGTTGACTTTTGAGGACGCGTCTGATCCATCCACACCTGAGTTCTCCGCGCAGGGACAAGTAGAGTTCGATAGTGATGGAACCGCCATCGTGCGCATTGAGGGGTACGATGAAGACTTTACCATCGATCTACTCACGGGAGAAATCGCCCGGCACAGGTAGGCGCCCCCAGCATGCTCCCTCACCGCTGCCAGAGGAACGTACGCACAAGTGGTTGTGGGCTTGTCTGGACGATCGCGATCCTGTAGTCGCCATCATCGGTTCGAACCACCGCCATATCAACCGGGCTGAACTCGCGATCTATTTGCGGGCGTCGTTGAAGTAGTCGATGCTGCAACTCGCCCTCCCGATCAAAGACATCCACATGCAGCCAGCCGATACGCATGTTCATCACGAAAAGATAGTCATCCACCGGAACGGCAGAGGCTGATAGGAACGGAGGCTGGCTGGCATCGCCCTGAACAAAAGCGCGGCTGCGGGGAAGCATGGGAGAATCGAAGCCCCGGAACGCAAGCGTGTCCACCTTAGACTGATTCTCCATGGCATCTGTCGAGACAACATCGGCCACCGGACGGTAAAACGACAGACTTAGGAGCCGGTCATCCCAGGTTCGCAGAAACCCCGCATGTCGCCAATGCGCCTGGTCCAGAGAAACCCGGGCATTGATCTCGCCGGTATCGCTCAGGCGTGCCAGGTAGCTATCAAAGTTCTCACCCACGGCTTTGAAATAGACATGATCGTCGTCAGCAGCCGTGTAGAGGAGGCCCCGTCTTCGTGGTATCTCATCCTCACTTGGCGTCGAAATGCGACGCGTCAGCTCGCCATTGACCAGGAAATCAATGTGGTGGGTATCCGGATTGAAAACCAGAAGCGTGTCCCCCCGCACACCGGTGATGTATGGAAAGGCGAACGCCTCATCGTGGGATATTTCGTCGATAAAGGTCCCGGCACTACCATCGAACACGAAGATGCTGTTGCGCTCAACATCGCTTACGAATAGCTCTCCATCGTTACCGAAGGCAACGGTGCGCGGCCGGGCCAGTGGGTGAGCTTCCGTCCCTTCACTCTGCCATCCGATGGCCAGCGAATCCGCAGGTATCTGCTCCGCGATACTGCGGGAGAGGGAGTCGGCCGGGAAAAGCTCACGAGGTTGCTCGCGCTGGCAGGAAGAGGGCAGGCATCCACTCAAGAGGAGTGCCAGCACCAGAAAACCCAGTCCGTGTCGCAGCATGACTACGCTACAGGTACATGATCAAATACAACAGCCCGAGGTTACGCTCGGGCTGTGGGATCGTTCGAAAAGATGTGCTGTGAATTTCGAAAACTGCGATCAGTCTTCGAAGCCCCAGGGTGCAGGCGGTGGATCGATGGGATTCGTCAGGTCGAAGTCGAGGCGGTACCCCCACTCGCCATCGCGGATGGTGCCGTAGGTGTAGCGCTCACCGGGGAGGATGGTGATGCGCCAGCCACTCTGCACGCCTTCCCCATCACGGCCTGTGCGGATAAACTCGGCGGTGTTGCCGTCACTATCGCCCAAAGTGACGGCACCGTACCACGTGTTTTCTTCCTCGGTACCGTCCGGATTCCGGTGGTCGTGGCGCAGCTCCAGCCCTTCTTCGTGCGGAGTGATAACCCAGGTGCGTGAGCGGTTCCAGTCATCCATATCCTCCTCCAGCACATGCAGCGGTAGGCGAAGCTCTTCCTCTTCACATTCCCGGAAATGCACAATCAGCTCAGCGTCCTCAGACAACTGATCGTCGCCCTCCGGCTTCTCAATCACCTCGCCCTCAAAAGCCTGCCCGCAGTGCTCGTTTAGATTCATCCAGAAGGCGTCGAAGCCGGTCATCTCCGCCATGTCTGGTGCGGGGAGGTCATCGGCTGCCTCTTCAGTCGGGTCGCAGGCCGTAATTCCGAGAACGGCAAGAATGAGAATCGGGGTGATGAGTCGGTACATAAGGCGAGGGGGGGATTGTGTTCGATTTTGGAGTGATAAAAGATAGCCACGGTCCCGAGGAAAGCAAATGTGGCCCGTAGCCCCCATGGATATCACAATTGGCCACGCCCGAAGGCTCTACGTATACGTACATTTCCTCGCCGCGTCCGTCTCGCGATCATGGTTCGTCTTCGATCGCTGCGCGATCTGCGCTCACCATGACGAATATAGTAGGCGGGCGCAGGGTTTGGAATTCAGACTAACATTCTTTCCCCGCTCCAGCCCGTCATCCTTAGCGCAGGATTGCCCTGCAATCCGGAGACGAAGGGCGACGGG
>SLED01000144.1 GCA_007124945.1 Salinibacteraceae bacterium
GCTGGCTTTTCGACAAGCTGGGTGAGGGGCCTTTCGGCCCGACGACGCATTTTCACCTCCGCGAGCGAGAGCGACTGCGCGATCGTATTCCATTCGCACTGCACAGTCTGCGCCTACTCGTGCAGCCCAGCGAAAAGGACCAGGCGTTTATAGAGCTTCCAGAGCGACTCAAGTTTCTTTACCCGCTCATCCGGCCCATACGAGTGGCAGGAGAAAGACTAAGGAAATCCCCATCATCGAAAAATTACTCAGAGCGAAGAGGCGTCGGTAGATGACTTCTGCAGTTTAAGCGCGGCCCGGGTAATCTCGGGTGTCGTCAGATCTTCAGGGGGAGGGGTAGGGCAGGAGTCCAGCAGCTGGCGGCGCCACCGTAAGATTCGTTCGCTGAGTCCTCTGGGCATGCGCCCCAGAAACCAACCCATCAAGCTCCTATAGTTGTAAGAAAGGTCAATTGCGCGGTCGAAATGTTCACGTGCAGGTTCGGCTTTCGATGCCCGCATGTACGTGGCCGCGATGCTACAGTGATACCGGCTGGCCATCCAGCGCAGGTCGTCGGCCAGATCAGTCAGCCGGTTATCTCGTGCGAACGCTTCATAGCAGTACGCAAGATCATGATGAAGCCGGAAGAGCCCACGGGACGTCTGCGACGCGTCATGGACACGATACCGCGTAAGTCTTTCATCCACATAAAATGCAGGAGCCCCTTCCCGACAGGCAAGATAGATGAGCCAGAGGTCATACGCTGTCGCCGGTTCGGGAATGGCATCCCAGTCAATCGCATCGTGCCGGTACATCGCACCCATTACTCCGGGGATGCTTCGGTCTATAAGCCCGATGCGGGCAAATGGCTGATGTACTCCGTGAGAGAGCATTGTGCGATTCCAGTGAGCGGAGTTTTCCTCGGTCCGCTCGTGTAGAATTTTTCCTCCAGCATCAATCAAGTAATGGTCACAGAAGGCCATGGTCGCTTCGGGCGTCTCGTTAAGCGCTTCTACCATGCGCTCAACAAACGTGGGCTCCCAAACGTCATCATCATGAAGGTTGGCCACATAGACGCCGCGCGCGTCGCGCAACGCCCATACATTGTTATGCTGAAGTCCAACGTTCTCGGGGCGCTGTACAAGACGGATGCGGTCGTCATCAAAGCTGGAGACGATGGACTTGATGGCCGCATAATGGTTTGGCTTACTGTGATTGTCGGAGATCAGAATGTCCAGATGCGAGTACGTCTGGTTTATAGCACTCGCCAGGGCCTGCTCCAGATACTCCGGGCGGTTGTAGGTCGTGATCACCACAGAGACCAGCGGGGCCTCGCCCGACGCACCTGCCGGGACTCCATTTGATTTGTGTGTTTTCACGCGAGCAGGCATCAGAATTGCAATTACTAAACGATAATATATTCCGTCAGGCCAGAGGCCAACATACGGTCGCTACGCTCGTCGACGGTATGTTTAGAGGCAATAGAGGCTAAGCCAATGGAGCAGGTAATGCGTAGGTTTAAAGACTATGCGCTCAGCCGATGACTCGTAACATGGTTCTGTTCAATATTCGTACCGATTACAATACGCATACGCTGTACAAATGACAGAGATGGAGACGCTGCAGTCGGAGGTCGAGTGGACGGAATCGCTGCCATCAACGCTGCGTGTTGAAGCTGCGCTACTGTTCAGCACCGCCCAGACGACTGTTAAGCGTCAGAACATCTCCGACCTTCTTCCAAACGTCGACGATTGGTCCTGGTTTGAACGGCAGACGTTGAAGCATGGATTGAGTGCGCTTGTACATCGCCACCTGTCTAACTATAACGACGAGGTTCCAGACAGTCTCCTTCAAAATCTTGAACAGCAGGCGCGGCAGGTGGCCTTTCACAACATGCGCCAAACGCAGGAGCTGTTGCGCGTAACGAAAGTACTTGAGGCCAATGATATTCCGGTTATTCCCTTTAAGGGACCGGCCCTGGCGCTCTGGGGATATGGGGATGTTTCGCTTCGAACCTTCGGAGACCTCGATCTGCTCGTGCCTTACGAGCTGATTCTTGA
Organism: Salinibacteraceae bacterium; assembly: GCA_007124945.1. GTDB lineage: Bacteria > Bacteroidota > Rhodothermia > Rhodothermales > Salinibacteraceae > Tc-Br11-B2g6-7. The sequence continues at coordinate 2,040 of SLED01000144.1, forward strand.
TGCCCGTCAATGCCTCGAACAAGATCTTGGGTACGCTTCGCATAAGACGTTTGTAGATGGCGAAGCCCAGACATTTGTTGATACGGGGATGGGGTGGGAGTTTATTCGTGAGCGTCCCCGGAGTGTGGTTGAGATACACTGGTCATTCTTTTTCGACATTTATCCGTTTGCCCTTCAACCCGGAGAGGTGTGGGAGCGTCACGTAACGCGCATCGTGGGAGGCCAGCCCGTTCGTAGCTTTGACACCACGGACATGCTGCTGTATCTATCCTATCATGGATTGAAGCATCGTTTTGGCGCGCTCAAATGGGTTGTTGATGTGCGCGAGTGGGTTCTTTCTCATCCAGAAATTACCTGGTCGGTGGTATGGAAGCGGGCCGAGGAAGCACGTTGCCTGCGCGCCGTACATGTGGCCCTGTTGATGGCGGATCTGCCACAGGGCAAACCACTGCCAGACGAAGCGCTACGGGAAGCACGTTCGGATGATAGGGCTGCCAAGCTCGTGAAGCAGATTGTGGACGGCTGGTTATTTGCCGAGCCGGAAAACTCACAAACGGAAACCTTTGAGGATGTTTGGTTTCACGTGCGCTCGTGTGACCGCCTCGTGCACGGCATTCCGTTTGTCTGGCATTACATGAAGCTCGGCGGACAGAGTTTTGTGCAGCGTCTAACAGGAAACTGACTCCTGGGCCAAACCTGGATAGGAGCGTCCCGCGTCAGGATATACCTCTCTCTCTTATCTTTTGACCGGTCGAATTAATCTCTCAATCCGCATTGGTAGCATGCGCGACAACATGCCGTAATCCCGATTCAAGTGAGAACAGTGGCAGCCAATCTGTCTCATCTAACAGGCGCGCGTTGGAGCCAGCGATGAAAGGCGGGTCCGTGGGGCGGCGAGGCCGCGTTCCCCAGCGTATCAGATGGTGGCTGTTGAAAAGGTCAGCGAGGTGAAGAAGCACATCTGCAACCTGTACCGGGCGGCCTGAGCAGATGTTTACGGCACCCGTTACATCACTTTGGAGCACAGCAAGGCAGGCTGCCGCAACATCGTACACATGGAGGTAGTCGCGCACCTGGCTACCGTCTGAAACATCCAGCGGATTGTTTGTGCGCAAGGCCTGCAGCGCGGCGGGAACCAACCGAGCGTTCGCTTCACCCGGGCCGAAAGAAGAGAAGATGCGAAGCCAGGCCACGTCAAACTCAGCCGATTCCGAGAGTTCGCTACTGTATTGATGCAGTTCGTGCTTGCACTGACCGTAGAGCGTCTGTGGTGCACAGGGCGTCTGGCCCTCGACGCAGTAGCCGTGTTGAACGTCGTATTCGACGCACGTGCCAGCCATGACCGCCCGGCGGCCGCCATTCTTTTGAAACGCGTCAATTAGATGTTTGCTCGCTCTTAACCAGGCGCGGTTGGTGTCAGAGGAATAGAAACTCCCCGATACGTCCCATGCAAGATGCAGGAGATAGGACGGGCGTATACGACCGAAAAGCGCATCGACGGAGTCGGTGTTTAACAGGTTCACTTTATGCATGAGAATGTTCGGCGCAGCCGGGCTGATCGGTCGCCGCGATACACCATGTACGTTGTACGATGCTCCTGCCACCGTACGCATGACAGCTTGCCCGATATATCCCGTGGCCCCGGTGACCAGCAGTCGTTTCATAAGCGATCCTCAAATGCTGCGAGCTTTGCACGTGTGTGGCGTGCCATGTCTCTCCCCGCAGCAAATTGCCGGTACCATTCTGCGGTCCATTCGATCGTTTCCTGAAAGGAGAGGCGGGGCTCCCACCCCAAGCGATCGCGAGCTTTAGAGCTATCTAACCGCAAGATCTGGGTTTCCTCGAATGCGGGCGCCTCTGCTGTGACGAGTTTTTCCTGCTCGTTGGGCCAGTGAGCGTCCATTGCATCGACCACGGATTGCACGGGCTTCATGGCTTCACTGTCCGGGCCGAAATTCCACGCCTCGGCCCACGGATGCCCCTCAGTCAGCAACTGTTCGGCAAGTAGCAGATAGCCGTGTAGCGCATCCAATACATGTTGCCACGGACGAATTGCGTCTGGGGAGCGAATGGTAAGCTCAAGGTTCTGCGTGCGTGCTCGCACCAGATCGGGCACCAGTCGGTCTGCTGCCCAGTCACCCCCACCGAGGATATTACCGGCTCGGACGGTGGCCACGGATGGGCAGTCGTCCTTTTGCCAGTAGGATGAGCGGAAAGATTCAGTGACGAGCTCGGCACAAGACTTGGAACTTGCGTATGGATCTGGCCCACCCAGGCGATCCCCTTCGCAAAAGGCTTCGTTGTGGTCTCCTATAGCGTAGCATTTGTCGCTCGTCACTACAACCACAGCGCGTACAGAAGGACACGAGCGAGCAGCCTCAAGCAGATGTACCGTACCCATCACATTCGATCCATACGTCAGCACCGGATCAGCATATCCTACACTAACAAGGGGCTGGGCTGCCAGATGAAAGACGAGTTCGGGCTCAGTCTGCTGTAGAGCAGATGACAGTGCAGATGCATTTCGGACATCGTCCGTGAAATGGTGTACCAGCACGGAGGCCACATCGGCAGCCTCAAACAGGTTGGGATCAGTGGGAGGGGCGAGGGAATAGCCAGACACGCTTGCGCCAAGGCGGTGCAGCCATAGGGTGAGCCAGCTTCCTTTAAAACCGGTATGTCCCGTAATGAGAACGCGGCGCCCTTCAAAAGCCTTCACCATACCTTCCAGGGTTTGTCTCCATTGCGCCACAGGTCCTCCAGCACATGCTTGTCGTTAAGCGTATCCATGGGCTGCCAGAAGCCCGGGTGCCGAAATGCTGCAAGCTGCCCCTCTCCGGTTAGTTGCCTGAGCGGACCCTGCTCCCAGATCGTATCATCGCCTTCTATATAATCGAAGACAGCAGGCTCGAGAACGAAAAAACCACCGTTGATCCAGGCAGTGTCCTCCACAGGCTTCTCTTTAAACTTTCGCACTGCACTTGAGCCGGGTTCAAGGGTGAAAGTGCCAAACCGTCCGGGTTGTTGTACGGCGGTTAGGGTAGCCTTCTTCTGATGCCCTTGATGGAACTCTATAAGGGACCGGATATCAACGTCACTGACACCGTCGCCGTAGGTCATGCAAAACGTTTCATCGCCGATAAGATGTTGTACCCGCTTCAGTCGACCTCCCGTCATCGTTCCGTCACCTGTGTCGACCATCGTTACCGTCCATGGTGCGGCGTCGCCATTATGAAACGTCGCTTCATCCGTCGCCAGGTCCACGGTTAGGTCGGCATGGTATAAGCGGTAGTGCAAAAAATAATCTTTAATCATGTGCCCCTTGTAGCCACAGCAGATCACGAAATCGTGCACGCCATGAGAGGAATAATGCTTCATGATATGCCACAGGATGGGCCGCTCACCAATAGTGACCATGGGCTTTGGTCGTACGCCCGTCTCCTCTGATAACCTCGTGCCGTAACCGCCTGCCAGAATTACTGCTTTCATAAGAGATACTTATTCCCGTAATTCGATGTGGTTATGTTGACGCGTGTATGTAACAAGTATCGGCCAGGATGAGTGATTCTTGCGTGACCAGTGACAGGGTGAACTGCACCATACTGCAGAGAACGATATAGAGGACCAGTTAGATGATAACCCCCGCGGATACAGGGAGTCAAGTTTGATGAGTGAGGCAACAGGGGAAGAAACGGAGTTCGACTGCCGCTTCTGCGGTTTTGGCGGAAGCGAATCAGTTCTTGATTTGGGTACATCCCCTCCGTGCAACGATCTTCTTTCAGAGGCAGCTCTGAAGAATCCCGAGACATTTTACCCGCTGCATGTGCGCAGATGTGAGGAATGTCATCTGGTTCAGCTTCCCAACGTCGTTCCTCCAGAGGAGCTTTTTTCTGACTACCGGTACTTTTCGTCCTATTCGGATACCTGGCTTGATCATAGCCGCCGGTTTGTCGAGGCCATCACCAAAAGGCGAAACCTTGATAAGCACAGCAAGGTCGTGGAACTGGCCAGCAACGACGGATACCTTCTGCAATA
>SLED01000385.1 GCA_007124945.1 Salinibacteraceae bacterium
AGCTCGGACCCTGAGGTTACCGTTTCCATGACGCAGGGCCGCCTGGTGACTGCAGTGTATGAGGAGCCAGATCAGCAGTTCGAGTTAACGATCGAGTCGCGCGCGCCCGACAGCGGTGTAGCAATCGATGTGATACCCGATGATGTAGACGGCAACGGAAGCGGCACCACACCCTTCGCCCGAACCTACCTCTCGGGAGAGGATGTGACGCTGACCGCCGCGAGCGAGGCTGAAGGAAACGACTTCGTCCGATGGGAGATCGACGGCTCCAGCCAGCCCTCGGGCCAGCAGGAGATCACCGTGTCGATGACTCAGGACCGCGTGGCCAGAGCCGTGTACGAGGAATCGATTCCTGTTTTCAGTGTCTCCATTAATTCGGAAAACCCGAGCAGCGGCGTGCAGATCGGAGTAGAACCAGCCGATGAGGATGGTGCTACGGATGGCGTAACGAGTTTCACGCGCTTCTATGAAGAGGGAACTACGGTGACGTTCACCGCCCCAGAGACCACTGATGACGGACGTGAGTTCGTTGAATGGAGGCTCGACGGCACAGCACAGGCGCCCGGCGAAACTGCTCTCACCTTTGAGGTCGTTCAGACCCATTCTGTGAGTGCGCGCTACGCTGTACCGCCTCCGGATCCACCTCCAACAGCCACCCTCATTGACACTACCTACGAAGTCGGCGGCCGCCCGTCTGGGCTCCCGCAAAACCAGATGCAGCGCGAACTCGGCGTTCTGGCTCTCTCACAAAGCATCCTCGAAGATGGCCATGTGGGAATCTTCCATCTACGGGATGGCAACCACGAGGCACTTCCAGACACTTACTTTATCGACGTGAATGACGATGGCACGGCGGACACTGAGGTGACGTTCAGCTTTACGCCTGAGCCTGGCGAGGTGCTGCTTGACCTGACTGCCGCTGACGAGGACGTCTTCCTGAATCCGCAGTGGCTGCCCAACCGCGTCTACATCCTGCTGATAACAGAAGAGAATCTGCCGGAGAATCGTGGAGACGATATCGACCTCTCCGACTTCAACGCCGTGCTCGATTACTACGACCTCGAATAAATCAGCACGCTATTTCTGTTCCGGGAGTACGGATGATACGAGTTCTGCGGTGGCATCCGGCTCGTCAATAGCATCCCGCCCGGCCAGCAGCTGATAGCAGTCCACCTGATTGATGAGGTCGCGCAGCACATTGAAGTGCTCTTGCACTACCTTTTGCCGGGGCGTGAGCAGTGCGCCCCCCTGATTGGACAGATGCTGCAGCACGGTTGCAGCGGGCACCTCCTTCAGCTCCGACTGTGGCTCGTCTACAATGGTTGGCATGAGCACCACGCGTGGGATACACCGCTCGCGAAATTGTCCTGGGTAGAGCTCGTCCAGATTTACACGCCATTTCTCCGGGTCGCTGAGAGAGGGCGGCCAGTCCTTAGACCCGAGCTCCGGGAATTGCTCTACCATGCTGTGCTTGACACAGAAATCGTGGCGAAACGACAGTGCTTCAACAGCATCCGACCCGTTCCGGCGGAGCAAAACCGTATCGTCCGAGAGGTGCTCCCATCCCGCACGAACCAGATTTAGCGCCGAGGTGGATTTCCCGCTCCCACTCCGAGCTACCAGCAGCACGCCCGCATCGTTATTCACGAGAGCAGCAGCGTGAAGGGCATACCTATGCTGATAGCGCAACAGAATAAGCACCGCAATGGTCACAAGGTAGAAGCGCGTCAGCTGCATGTCAGCCTCTAACATCGGCTTCAGAAACTTACCCCGAGCCACCGCCTGCTCCGGATTGATGTGCACGAACGCATTCTCGTGGGAGAGAAAATATTCATCGTCAAGATGGAATATCTTGATTGTCTCGTCGTGCGTTGTAATGTGCGAGGCACCTTCCGGCACGTTTGGCAGCGCATCCACCACATGGTAGGCCAGCAACAGATCGGCTGCCTGCTCATCTGTTGGCTGAGCACTCTTGTAGAGAACGGCTTCTACGAGCGTCTCTTCAATGATCGGGTTCTCGGCCGCAACCGCAATCACCTTATCGTGCAGCCGAAATCGGTTTCTGTTCATGGGCACGCTACTGTTACAAAATTATCCCCGGAATGACGATTACCACGCGCCATGGTTCATCCGAACCCGCTTGCAGATGAGACGCGTGGATGCTATGCTACGACTACTTTCCCTATCTGCATTTTCCGTTTTGGCCATGTCTGCTTACCGCCCGTCCCCTGACGTCGTTGCTACTGAACTGGATGATGATGAAGCTGTGCTGCTGAGTCTCGAAACGCAGCGCTACTACTCCATGAACGAGACCGGCACACGCGTGTGGCAACTACTCTCCGACGGCCGGAATCCGGACGACATCGCGACGGCCATCACGCAGGAGTGGGATACGACGTTCGACGAAGCCCTGGCGTACGTCAAAGAATTTCTGGCCGAGCTGGAAGAAGAGGGTTTGGTGGTAAAGGCTGACGAGTGATCAGTCGCTCAGCAGGTCCTTCAACTCTTCGGGATCACGTTTCAGCAGTCCTTTCTTTTTGTAGTAAATCATCGTTGTGTCGAGCGTACCGTGGCGCATGCGCTGCTTTACCTCCTCCACCGGCATCCCCTCATTCAACCAGATCAACGCTGCGGTGTGGGTTAAGCTGTGTGGAGAGACGCCCGGCCGTTTGAGGTCCGCCTTTTTCAGATGGGTGTTAATGCGGCTGCGCACAGACCGCGTGTTAAGCCGCTTCCCCTCCGAACGATTTCCGTGGGATACGAACAGTGGATCTCTCGGGCGATACCGCCCACGGACGTCCAGGTAGATCCGGATCTTCTCCAGCACCCGCTCATCCACCGGCACCTGCTGATCTTTCGCCTTCTGCCCCTTACCCTGCACCCACAGAAGCCAGCCCATCAGTGTCTGCTCCAGATCCTGCAAATCTGCCCGGACGACCTCAATCTCGCTAAGGCCCGCATAGAGCATCACATAGATGATGGCAAGGTCCCGCTTGCCGATGGTGGTGGAAGCATCCACGTGATCGACAAGATCCTGAACTTCCTGCTCGGTGAGCACCTCGCGCGAATGGGTGCTCGGCCGGCGGTTACCCTTTACGTCCCGTGCCGGGTTATCCTCAAGCAACCCGATATCAACCAGATACTGGCAGAAACGCCGGATCGCGGTGAGGTAGGTAGAAACGGACACCTGGTGAAGCTCGCGCTCGTCCATCAGATAGGTCTTGTACGCACGAACCCCCTCCTCCGTAAACCGGAAGCGGTCTTTATGGACGGCGTACCACTTCTGAAATGTGTTCAGGGAGCGTCGGTAGGTGCCGGCTGTTTGCGGACTTTTATCCTTCAGGTACTCGGCAACGAAGTCATCCAGCCGCTTCTGGAGCTCGCCCGTCGTGAGCCGGAGTCCGGCTGTGCGTGAAGCATCATCAGACATGAGTAAGAAGAGCGCTACGCTGGAGGAAGGGCACGGCGGCAACTTCCGCCGAAGACCCGCATCACCCCCTAAAGAACGGCTCCGGCACCACTTTGTCAATAACGGAGATTGAGGCGTGGTGCCTGTTGCCTTTCGCCTCTCCTACTACAGCTCCCCGTCCGGATCCAGGGATTCGAGTGCATTCCCGAAGGTTTGCAGGAAGGAGGCTCCCATTGAACCGTCGATGATGCGATGATCGTACGAGAGGGAGACGTACATCATGTGCCGGATTGCGATGGTATCTCCCAGGTCCGGATGCTCAATTACGACGGGCCGTTTCTTGATAGCGCCGGTGGCGAGGATAGCCACCTGCGGCTGATTGATAATCGGGGTGCCCATCAGCGAACCCAGCGTACCGATATTGGTGATGGTGAATGTCCCGCCCTGCAATTCATCAGGTTGTAGCTGTTTGTTGCGAGCCCGCTCTGCCAGGTCGGCCGCGGCGCGCGTTAACCCGATGAGGTTTTTCTGGCCCGCGTCCCGAATCACGGGCGCTACCAGCCCTTTCTTGCCAATCGCTACAGCAATGCCAATGTGGAAGTCCTTCTTAAGGATTATTTCGTCCCCATCGACCGACGCGTTTAGCACCGGATGATCGCGGAGGGCATCCACGGCTGCCTTCGCGAAGAAGGGCGTGTACGTAAGCTTAACGCCCTCGCGCTCCTGAAATGCTTTCTTGTTGCGCTCCCGCAGGTTCACCAGGTTGGTGACATCGACTTCAGAGAAGGACGTAACATGCGCCGATGTGGACTTGGAGCGCACCATGTGATCGGCTATGATCTGCCGCATGCGGTCCATCTTGATAACCTCCACACGCCCGTCGTATCCAGCACCTTCTTTTACTGCCTGTGCGGGTGCCTGGGTAGGCTCAGGAGCAGCACCGGGCTGTGGCGCTGCCGGCTGCTCTTCTCTTGTCTCCAGGTATGAGAGCACATCCTCCTTCGTCACCCGACCTTCGCGACCCGAGCCATCAATGGACTCGAGCTCGGCCATCGATAGCCCCTCCGTCTCCGCTATGGAGCGGACGAGCGGCGAGTAAAACCGACCGTCGGAGCCGCGGCGCTCAATCTCGCCCCCACCGGCCGGTACCGGTTCGCGGGCCGTACCATCGCCGGAAGGCGCGGCAGGCTCGGGTACATCAGCAGGTTCGGTGTCAGGCTCCGCTGCGCTCTCTGTATCAGGCGCAGGGGCTGCAGCAGTTGCCGCTGCTTCGCTACCGAGCACGGCAATCACGGTGCCTACCTCCACGGTATCACCCTCCTCAACGAGGATCTCTTGCAGAACACCGGCCGCTGGTGAGGGCACCTCGGTATCTACCTTATCGGTGCCAATCTCCAGCAGGGTCTCATCCTGCTCAACCTCATCACCCACCTCCTTAAACCAGGCAATGACGGTACCCTCGGTGATGCTCTCGCCCATTTTGGGCATGACCACCTCAACACGACCCTCGCCAGCAGGCTTAGCTTCTGGCTCGGGTACTTCGGCAACCTCCTCAGTTTCAGCCTCGGTATCTTCCGGCTCGGCAGGCTCGTCGGCCGCATCGGGAGCATCAGCGGCTGGCGCGTCAGCGGCGGCTTCCGGCTCGGTTTCCAGCATGGCAATGACGGTACCGACTTCTACCGTATCCCCCTCCTCCACCAGGATTTCGGTTAATACGCCGGCAGCCGGTGAGGGCACCTCGGTATCCACCTTATCGGTGCCGATCTCCAGCAGGGTCTCATCCAGCTCGACCTCGTCACCGATCTCCTTATGCCAGACAATAACGGTTCCTTCGGTGATGCTCTCGCCCATCTTGGGCATTGTGACTTCAACCTTCGCCATGGTAGCGGTTCAGATGCGTTATAGTAGAGGAGTTGACAGCAGAGACGCCGTGGATGCAATATAACGAACCCACAGCGTAGTGAAAGCGCTTCGCGCAAATGGAGCCGTACTACTCTCCAATTCAACAAAAGTTGACTCCCGCAGGGGGTGGTGATGTGCGCTACAACCAGCACTCAGTTATATCGGGTCATGGCTGCTTCGATGCCTTCGTCTAAGAAAAGATGTACGGCGTCGACGGCTCGCTGCAGCGCAATATCGACCTCTTCTCGCTGTTCGGGTGTAAACCGGCTCAGCACGTAGTTGGATTGTTCACCCGGATCGTAGTCGTTTCCGATGCCGATACGGAGACGTGGGATGTCTTTCGTCTGCAGCTGGTTGATGATATTTTGAAGGCCGTTGTGACCCCCAGCACCGCCTCCCGGGCGAAGGCGAATCCGGCCGACCGGCAGGTTCAGGTCGTCGTAGATTACGAGCGTATCCGCGGGTTCGATGTTGTTGTAGTTGACGATGTGCCTGACGGCCTGGCCGCTCCGGTTCATCAGCGTTAGAGGCTTCATCAGCCCCACTTTTCCCGCGGCGCCGCGGCCCCAGCCTACGAGGGCGTTGGCCCGGCTGTCATTCGCGAGGTCGATGCGCAGCTCCTCAGCCAGTTTGTCGAGCACCTCAAAGCCCACGTTATGCCGCGTACCCCTGTACCGATTCCCCGGATTACCCAGTCCCACGATAAGAGGATTGCCTGCTGCCATGGTCTTCTACAGATTGTGCAGATAACACGTGATCACCGTACAAAGCAGTGCCTCTCCCTCAGTTAAGGAAGAGGCACTGGAGGTTGTCTGGCTGATGGTTCACTAAACGAGCGGATGCTGCTGCAATAGGCGCTTACGCCTGCTCCTCTTCGTCTTCTGGAGCCTCTTCGCCTTCCGGAGCTTCCTCGCCTTCTGGAGCTTCGATCGGCTCGCCTTCTTCGTCGAGCAGCGTGACGACTTCTTCCTCTTCTTCCTCCACGAGCTCGCGCGGCGGAACGACCGTTACGACGGTACGCTCGGGGGCATCAGTAAACGTAACACCCTCAGCCTCAATATCGGCGATGTGGATGGCGTCACCAATCTCCAACTCGCTAATATCAACAGAGATGGCAGATGGAATGTCTTTGGGCAGGCAGCGGATCTCCAGTTCATTGAAAAGGAACTGCGTATAACCGCCTTCCGACTGACCGATAGGTGTACCCTCGAAGCGGATCGGTACGCTTAGCGTCAACTCCTCACCCTCCGTAAGCGCGAGGAAGTCGGCGTGCAGGGGACGATCCGTCACGGGATGGAAGTCAATGTCCTTCAGGATGCACTCCCACGAGTCACCATTACTGGAGATACGCACCAGGCTGGTCTCGTTGGTATACACAAGCGGAAGAACGCTTGCCTCTTCGATTGCCAGCGACTTGGGATCCTGATTTGGGCCGTAAAGGACGACGGGAATCTGGTCCTTTCGCCGCAGGCGGCGCGCGGCTCCTTTCCCGGTATCGCGAGGCTCGGCGCTAATTTCGACAATTCTCATGGTGCTCAACGTTGTACTCTAAAGGAACGGTGCGGCGCGTACAGCACAGGGCTACGGCACCGGATAAATTATGTATTACGCAAACAGAGTGGACACAGACTTATCGGTGTAAATCCGGCGAATCGCATCAGCAAAAATTTCAGCCACACTCACCACTTCGATTTTTTCCGATGGTCGGTCAAGCGGCACGGTATCAGTAACGATAAGCCGGCTAATGGCAGAGGCTTCGACTCTGTCGTACGCCGGCCCCGAAAGCAACGGGTGCGTGCAGGCGGCCATTATATGTTGCCCTCCTGCATCAAGCAGCGCGTTAGCGGCATTGGTAAGCGTTCCGGCTGTATCCACCATGTCATCAATGATGAGCACATTTTTACCCGACACGTTGCCAATGATGTTTACCACCTCGGCTTCGTTTTGCGTCGGACGTCGCTTGTCTATCACGGCAAGCTCGGCTCCGAGACGCTTGGCATAGGCGCGGGCCACCTTAAGTGAGCCCACATCCGGCGCCACGACTACAAGGTTGTCTGTGTTGATTCTGTTTTTGAAGTAGTCGATAAAGACCGCAGATGCGTAGAGATGATCCACCGGCACGTCGAAGAAACCCTGAATTTGGGGTGCGTGCAGGTCCATCGTGAGCACGCGATCGATACCAGCGGTGGTGAGCATGTTGGCCACTAACTTCGCGCCGATAGAGACCCGAGGCTGGTCCTTGCGGTCCTGACGCGCATATCCAAAATAGGGCACGACTGCAGTGACGCGAGCCGCCGACGCGCGTTTGGCGGCGTCAATAAGCATCAAGAGCTCCATCCAGTTGTCACCACCCGGGTGCGTGCTCTGAATGACAAAGACATCCGAGCCCCGAATAGACTCCTCGTAGCGAACGTAAATCTCGCCATCAGCGAAGTTCTTGATCGTAAGCTGCCCCAACCCTTTGCCGTACGCCATCGCGATGCGGCGGGCGAGCGCCGGGTTGGAACGCCCGGCGAACAGGGTGATGGGGATGTCTTTGTTGGATGTTCGCATCGGCGAGAACCAGATTAAATAGAAACAAACGGCCCACACGGCACACACGCAGCCAAACATGGACCTGTCTTACACGAGAAACCCCACGCAGCAGCGGCGTGGGGTACTTTGCGGATGATCAGCAAATGGACCAATGGTCGATCATCTCCTAAAAAGAAAGCTGCCCCGGGAGGATTCGAACCTCCACCGACGGCTCCAAAGGCCGCTGTCCTGCCATTAGACGACGGGGCACCTGCTTCAAAAATGTGCACTCAGGATCAGAACAATTGGTCCCGTTCCCAAGATTCTTCGCAGAAGGTACTACCGCTCGCGGTCGAAATCAATCCGCGGAACGGACGCATCTGACCTCTGTAGTGCTTTCTCGCTTAAATTTGCACTCCCTTTACAAGACGCACGGTTCGCCGTAACCACGGTGCCGGTGCCCGATGTTCTTCCTCCTCTTCATTTAATGTCATGAGCAACGGTCCCTCAATCGGTATTCTGGGTGGGATGGGCCCCCATGCTGGTTTTGACCTGGCGGTCAAGATCACCAATCACACCAATGCTGATCATGATCATGATCACCTGCCGCTCGTGTTGTTTTCCAAGCCGGAGCGAATTCCCGATCGCAGCACCTTCCTGCTCGATCACTCGCAGCCAACACCCGTGCCGGCGTTGCTGCAACTCGCCCTGGATCTCGAAACAGCCGGGGCATCGGTTATCGGCATCCCGTGCAACACCGCTCACAGCAAGGCTATTCTGCAGCCCCTCACCGAAGAACTTCGGCACGCGGGAAGCACGGCCCGGATTGTGAACATGATTGAGGAAACCGTTCGGCACATTCAAGAAACGCTACCCGGTGTGGAGAAGGTAGGTGTTCTCTCAACCACCGCGGTCTATCGTCTTCGCCTCTACGGAGACGCACTTCAACGCGCCGGACTCTCGCCGGTGGTGCCCGATGAAAAACTGCAACGTACGGTCGTGAATCCTACTATCTTCGACCACGACTTTGGTCTGAAGGCGAAGGCACACCCGGTACACGAAAAGGCGCGGGCCAACCTGGTGCTCGCTATCGACCGGTTGAAGGAGGATGGCGCAGATGCCATTATCCTCGGATGTACAGAACTGCCCCTGGCAATCCCTGAGGAATCGATCGATGGAATACCGATGATAGATCCCACGATAGTTCTTGCGCGGGCCCTCATCCGTGAATCCTATCCGCACAAACTCCGGCCGGCTACGGGCTATGCGTCGGTGAACGGGCTGCCGGAAGGCTAAGTAGCGGGCGTCTGTGTTGCATGGTCATTTGCTCGCTGCTGCGGAACGACCAGGGGCCGAACGCTTCGCGTGGGCTACCGAGGGCGCGAGCTCGCCGCACGTTCTCAGCATTTCCTAAACCGTTACGCGGCAGGGAGTTGCAGCAGAAACTATAGGGGGCATGGAGATGGTGAAAGAACCAGTGTTTTCGCATCTCCAATGCCGAGCTCATGTCCGCCAACGAACACACTTTCAATCCCGGCGCCGAGTCTGTCTGGGACTATCCGCGACCGCCGCGGCTGGAGAAATCGCCGAAGCGTATCCGCGTTGTTTTCAACGGCGAAACCATCGCCGATACAACGGCCGCCTATCGCGTACTGGAAACCAGTCATCCGCCGGTCTACTACATTCCGCCGGGCGACGTGCGCATGAACCTGTTATCGCCTTCAGGCAAGCGTTCTCACTGCGAATGGAAAGGGGAAGCCTCCTATTTCGATGTGACTGTGGATGAGAAATCCGCCACCAATGCTGCCTGGAATTACAGAAACCCTGTTGATCGCTTCAAGCCCATGGCAGGCTACATCGCATTCTATCCGTCAAAGATGGATGAATGTTACGTAGACGACGAGAAGGCTTCAGCCCAGGAGGGCGATTTTTACGGCGGGTGGATTACCAGTGAGATCACCGGGCCGTTTAAGGGCGGGCCCGGTACGTGGGGCTGGTAGCATCGCACCCGTGGCTACACGTGTTGCAGCGCCCCATCCAGGTCCGCGATAAGGTCCTCCTCCTCTTCTACGCCTACCGAGAGGCGGATGAGCGAATCATGCAACCCGATGCGTTGCCGCTCTTCCGCTGGAATGGATGCGTGCGTCATGGACGCCGGGTGCTCGATCAGACTTTCCACTCCGCCGAGGCTTTCTGCGAGCGTGAAAATATTCGTGTGCGTCATCACCTCAACGGCTTTGTCCAGCGCGTCGTCGACCAGGGAGAACGAAATCATCCCGCCGAAATCTGACATCTGCTTCTTCGCAATCTCGTGTCCCGGGTGAGATGGAAGGCCCGGGTAGAGCACGTCGGCCACTTTGGGATGATCGTCCAGAAAAGCTGCTACCGCGCGAGCATTCTCGCAGTGGCGCTGCATGCGAAGATGCAAGGTTTTGGTACCCCGAAGCGTGAGGAAGCTATCCATCGGGCCGGGGACGGCACCGGAGCTTTTCAGCTGAAAGCGCAGATTCTCGTGCCAGTCGTCGTCACTTGTGCACACGACGCCGCCGATAAGATCGGAGTGACCACCCAGGTATTTGGTAGCGGAGTGAAGTACGAGATCAGCGCCCAGCGCGAGAGGCTGCTGCAGGTAGGGAGACGCGAAGGTATTATCCACCGCCACGTCAATGCCATCCGCGTTCGCGCGATCGACCAGCGCCTCAATATCACAAAGCCGCATTAGCGGATTGGTCGGCGTTTCGATCCACATTAGCTTTGTTGCTCCGGGCTGAATGGCCTCGTCAACAGCCGCAAGATCCGTCATATCAACGAAAGAAAACCGGAGGCCGAACGGCTCGAACACCTGCCGGAATAGACGAAACGTGCCTCCGTACAGATCATCCGTGGTGACGATGTGATCGCCTGGCCGTAGGCCTTTCAGGATAGCGTCAATGCCGGCCACGCCACTGGCGAAACAGACGGCATGCTCCGCCCCCTCAAGTGAAGCCAGGTTTCCCTCCAGCGCCGCACGTGTCGGGTTGGTGACGCGCGAGTACTCATGCCCCTTGTGTTGCCCTGGCGCACTCTGCGCGTACGTGGATGTCTGGTAGATCGGAGTCATGATGGCGCCGGTGGACGGATCCGGTACCTGCCCTGCATGAATGGCTCTGGTGCCAAAGCCAGCTGATTCGCGAGAAGACATGATAGGTATTGACTGATTAGGGGATGTGACAAAAAGAGCCCGGACCCAAGAGAGGGGCCGGGCTCCCAGCATGCAAGTGTCTGGCAGGTTACATGCCAGCCGTTTGATCGGCGCACTCCTGCGCCTCGCGCGCCTCGTCATCCCGGCCGGTATTACCGTACACCTGGATGAGCGCGCTGCAAACCGTAATCTCCTGCTCGGAGCCCGGTTCGCTAAGCTCGCGCGCCCGCTCAAGCGGCTCCACCGCCTGCTCGAAGAAATCGCGGCGCTCTTCTACCAGCTCGTCGATTTCCGCCTCCATGGCCTGGATTTCTTCCTGGGAAAGTTCAGCCTGCGTCTCGCGAAGCTCGTCATCCAGATCACGAATACGCTCATTCACATCGGCAGCCTGGTTGATGTAGGCAGCACCGATGTTGTAGTGAGCATCTGCATTGTCCGGATCAAGCTCCGCCGCACGGGTAAGCTCCTCGATCGCCGCATCGTATTCTCCTGCCTCAAGCAGAAGAGAGCCGTAGTTGTAACGGTAGGTGGCATTCTCGGGCTGATCCTCGACGGCCTGAGCGTACTGCTGCTTGGCACGGTCAATCTGTCCTGACTGCACGTACGCATTGAGCAGCTGCTCCTGGATATCGGCGTTGCCCGGGAAGCGCTCTTGTCCACGCTCAAGCGTGTCTACGGCATCGTCGAGTCGATCTTCTTGAGCATAGATGCTGGAGATAAAGACGTACAGATCAGCATCCTCCTCAACGGCATCCTGCATCTGCTGCCGTTCTTCTTCAGGGAGTTCGTCCCATTCGCCCGAGGCCTGAAGCTCTTCGATCTCGCGGGCCATCTCAGCGCCGCGCTCAAGCGCACGCTCAAACGGGTCGATTGCCTCAGCAGGACGGTCTGCATTAATAAGGGCATACGCGCGATTCACGTGCGCATCACGCAGCTCCGGCATGAGGACAGAAACGTTGTAGAAGTATGCCGCAGCGGAGTCGTAGGCCGCCTGATTTTGCTGACCACGCTGGAACGCCTCCACCGCTTTCTCAAACTCCTCGCCGACCGCCGCCTCGAACTGGCTGGCATCATCATCCAAAACGCGAAGCTCTGGCTCTTCCATCAACTCAGCGAAGTCGCTGTCCATCTCAATCAGCTGATCCATCGCTTCGCGCGCCTGACGAAAACGCTCAGTACGCTGATCGAGGTCGTCGGTGTTCTGCGCCCACTGTCGGTAAATGCGGAGCTTCGTGCGGTAAATATCCGCATTGTCCGGCTCCTCTTCGAGCGCAAGATTGATACTTTCAATGGCCTGCTCGTAATTACCATCGCCAAGTGCGCTCTCTGCGTCACTTAGGTTGGGGTTGCTGGGAGCACAGCCGGAGAGAACGAGCACTAAACCCAGGAAAAGGGAAAGTGCGTACGTAAGGGTTGTCGTTCGATACATGAGGGATTCGTGCAGATTGGGTAGGATATCGGCAGAGGAAGCGATCCTTCGAGCGAAGATTGTATGCGCCCTCGTACGAATGTTCGTAAGTGGATCACGCCTGCCCGTGGCGGACGCTAAGTGCAACGCTCTTAAGTTTGCTCGTCAAAAAAGTTCTCTTACGTGCACAATAGGCTTTCGTGCCATGTTCAACTGCAGGCCCACCTCCCACGGAACCCCTCTACTGAAAGCGCTTTTGGTCTGCTGCGCAATCCCTTGAACGGACCCAGAGAAAGATGGGCACGGACGCGTCTACAACCGTACAGACTCCCGCAAGCCTTCGGGCGTTGCTCACGGATCTTATTGACTATGCCGGGCTCTTCCCTCCGGCAGCGCTCTCCCTGGATGAGGCTTTCCCGAACTATCTAAAATACCGGGAAAGCAACGACGCCTGGATGCTCAACCACTTTATTATTCCGGGCTCGCGCCTGGCGGACCTAAAGCCCTATGCTGGTGAGCTTGAGGATGGTGAACCCTGTACGCTTTCCATCCTCGGCCCGCGAGCTGCTGGCGCCAATGCCTTCGTGGAGGGGGTTGGGGAGCTACTTCATCGCTTAGCCAACCTCAGCCGGGAAACCGCCGGCAAATTTGAGGGCCACGTGATCGAAGCGCCGGTGCCTACGGAGGTCTTGAGCCTGGGCGCATCTCAACTGCGTCCCGTGCTTGAGCATATGCTGGTAGATCTTCAGAATGTACTTACGGCATCGCCCGTAGACGAGATTATGCTCTTCCTGGAAGTGCCGTTTGCACATTCAGCAACCACAATGGATTCGGTAGCTCAATGTATTGCGGCTTACAACAAGCACAGCGATGGTGGGCTGCGCACCGGCTACAAAATGCGCACCGGTAGCACCAACCCAACGGAGATTCCGCCGTCATCGGCCGTAGCGTCAGCACTGGTGGCCTGCCACAGCGCAGGCGTGCCGTACAAGGCCACCGCAGGACTTCATCATCCCGTTCGCCACTACAACGAGGCTCTGGGCGGATATATGCATGGTTTTTTCAACCTTTTTGGGGCCGCAGCCATTTTGTCCGGCGACGAGCTCAGCATGGATGCAGTAACAGAACTGCTGGAAGAAGAGAACAGCAACGCGTTCAGTTTCGACGATGAGGGCTTGACCTGGAGTGATCATCGCATTTCAGTGAGCGAAATTAAGGAAATGCGCTCCGGCCGGGCCATCTCGTTCGGAAGCTGCAGCTTCGATGAGCCACGCGAGGACCTGAGGTCGCTCGGCCTTCTGTAATTCGCACCTCTGTGCACCTGTAACGTTCGACAGTAACTGATAACCACTCCCCTTTCTATGCCCAGCGAAACGACTGATCCTTCGCTCACCTCTTTTGTCAACGGAGCCTCCGACTCCCCCTTTCCCATCCAACATTTGCCGTACGGCGTATTCCGCCCATCTGCCGGCGATGCCCCGCGCGTTGGTGTCGCAATTGGTGATCAGGTACTGGATCTTGCTGTTCTGGAAGAAGCGGGGCTTTTCACCGATGACATCCTCGAAGACAACCGGCCTTTTTCGGAGCCGGCCCTGAACCGTTTCATGGGTCTTGGCCGGGAAGCATGGACAGCCGCCCGCAAGCGCATCAGCCATCTGCTTCGAGAAGATACCGCCACCCTGCGCGACGATCCTTCGTTGCGAGACCGGGCCTTCCATGCCCAGGCGGATGTGACGATGGAGCTGCCCGCACGCATTGGCGACTATACCGACTTCTACTCGTCCAAGGAGCACGCCACTAATATCGGGACGATGTTTCGGGGACCGGAGAATGCCTTGAAACCCAACTGGACCCATCTGCCCGTTGGGTATCACGGCCGCGCCAGCTCTATCATCCTCGACGGTACCGACGTCCGGCGCCCCTGCGGCCAGCTCAAGCCCGATGAGGATGCCCCACCGGTCTACGGCCCGAGCAGGCTACTCGACTTCGAACTGGAGATGGG
Source organism: Salinibacteraceae bacterium (assembly GCA_007124945.1). GTDB lineage: Bacteria > Bacteroidota > Rhodothermia > Rhodothermales > Salinibacteraceae > Tc-Br11-B2g6-7. The sequence continues at coordinate 14,417 of SLED01000385.1, forward strand.
CTTTTTTGTCGGGCCGGGCAATCCGTTGGGAGAGCCTATCCCTGTGAAGGATGCGCTGGATCACATCTTCGGGATGGTGCTCGTGAACGACTGGAGCGCGCGTGACATTCAGAAATGGGAATACGTGCCGCTCGGCCCGTTTCTGGGCAAGAGCTTCGCCACCACCATCTCACCGTGGGTGGTTACAATGGATGCACTGGAGCCCTTCCGCACGGAGGGTCCGGAGCAGGATCCCGAGCCGCTGCCGTACCTGCAAAGCGAAGGCAAGCGCGCTTATGATATCGAGCTTAGGGTGGGCATTCAATCAGAGGGAATGAGCGCGCCCCACACCGTGTGCAAATCCAACTTCAAGTACCTGTACTGGAACGTATGCCAGCAACTGGCCCATCATTCCGTCAATGGCTGTAACATGCGGCCCGGAGATCTCTTGGCATCGGGTACCATTAGCGGCCCCACCAAGGATAGCTATGGCAGTATGCTTGAACTCTCCTGGCGAGGTACGGAGCCGGTACCGCTGGAGAATGGTGAAGAGCGCAGCTTTATTGAGGACGGCGACCGCGTCGTACTCTCCGGCGCCTGCCGTGGTGAGGGATACGTCGTTGGCTTCGGCGAAGCCGGCGGGCGGCTCCTCCCTGCGCAGCCCCGCTACCCGGTATCCTGAAGGGAAGGCTATTCTGGCAGAACCGGATAGACTGACTGTCAGGCTTAGCACTGACCCTTGTCACTTTTTTCGTGCGCGCCCGCCATACGGTTGGCGCGCACGTCTATGTCTTGCCGTTGTGGCATACCCGGGACGCATGGAACGGCAATTGTTCTACACGTGGGCGACTTGTTGAGTTGAATGCATTGTAAGTTTCCATCAATTAATGTTCAGAGGTGAGTTGCTATGACTAACATGATCCGTTTTTCGCCGAGCAATGAACTGCGGCGCCTGCAGCGTGAGATCGATTCCATTTTCCGGGATATGTATCCGTCGGATGACGACCGAGAGGCTCCGGCTACGGGCTGGACGCCACGCGTAGATCTCTCAGAAACCGACGACGCCTACCACATCCACGTTGATCTGCCGGGAGTCAACAAAGACGACGTGGACGTGAGCATGCGGGATGGCATGCTAATCATCCGTGGTGAGCGGAAAGACGAGCGCCGTGAAGAGAAAGGCGATGCAGTGCGTGTAGAGCGTTCTTTCGGGCAGTTCTATCGTTCCTTTGCGCTGCCGAAGTCTATCAACGAAGACAGCATCAACGCGCGGTACGATAACGGCGTACTCGCCATCGACGTGCCCAAGGCCGAGGAAACCAAGCCGCGTCGCATTGAGATCAGCTAACCCTTAAGTCCGTTTGTCGCTCAACACGCGCTCCCGATCGGAACCCTCCGGTCGGGAGTTTCTGTTGATGCAAGGTCGCTTCACCCAACGGCGCCCGTCTATGCCCTCCATGCCTATCACGTTATTGCGCTCTTTCCTGAACGAGCGGCTACGCCAGCCTCTGCCGGGGACAGAAGCCCAACTCCGCATGGCGCCGGAGTATCGAATGAAACCCGAGGATGCCCAGATTGAGGGGAAGGACTGCCTGGAGGCGGCGGTGCTGGCACTCTTTTTTCCCGCAGATAACCATCTGCAGTTAGTGCTTACGAGGCGGCGTGCAGACCTGACGGACCACGCCGGGCAGGTTTCATTTCCCGGTGGGCGGCGCGAACCCGAAGAACCACTTTCCCAGACGGCCCTTCGGGAAGCGCACGAGGAGATTGGCGTCCATCCCTCCCTAATAGAACTGCATGGCCGCCTCTCCCCCCTCTACATTCCCCCTACCGGGTTTTGCGTCTTCCCGTTTGTCGGGACTGCAGCGGAGCCCCTTCAACTCACACCGGATCGGCGTGAAGTAGCCGAAATCATGACCGCCCCCCTGCCCACGTTACTCGACGAGTCGATCTGCAAGCGGGAGCCGTGGGACCTGAACGGCGCCCGGGTGCAGGTCCCTTACTTCGACATTTCAGGATGCAAGGTTTGGGGCGCTACAGCGATGATGCTCGCCGAACTGGTAGAGATCACGCGGGAAGCCCCGGATATCAGTCGGCTTGTGGGGTAGCGAACGCGTCCGGCCTTCGCAGTGGCTACTGGCCCATCATACGAACTTCAGCCACGCCTCCGTCTTCAAGGCGACGTTCAACGGCCTGCACCACGTCTTCCGACACGCCCTCAGCTGTGATGAGCGCGGCAACCACCTGACGCTCCCGTGTCATCTCACGGACATGCTCATCGACCTCGTCAATATCTACCGGCTCACCATCGATCAGCACGAGTTCTTCAGACTCGACTGCCACCATAATTTCGGCAGGGGCGGCTTCCTCGTCTTCCATCTCCAGACCAAGATCACCCTCGCTCGGAGGCGCTTCATCAGGCGCACCACACCCGGCAACCAGTAAGCCGGCCGTCAACACCGCGATCATCAACATCAAAGAAACACGCATAGTCATTACCCGAAAATATTCAGCTTTTACAATACCGATGCGTTCTTGATAAGCGGTTAGCCGAGCAGGGTTCGTAGCGCGGCGTTACCCCAGCGATACGCGCTCAAAAATCTCATCTACGCTCCGCAGGTGAACGGAGGTGTCGAATGCCTGCTCGATCTCTTCGGTCGATAGGCGCTTCCGGAGCTCGTCACTTCGTAGCACAATGTCTTTGAAGGCCTCCTCTGTCTCCCATGCCTGCATCGCGAGTGGCTGCACGAGATCGTACGCTGCCTCCCGATTCAACCCCTTCTCTACCAGTGTAAGCATCAGGCGCTGGCTGTTGTAGAGCCCGAACGTGCGCTCCATGTTGCGCTCCATGTTCTCGGGAAACACCACCAGCCGCTCTACGATACCGGCGAAGCGGTGCAGCGCGTAGTGAACGATGGTTGTAGCATCGGGCAAAATAACACGCTCAACGGATGAATGGGAGATATCCCGCTCGTGCCAGAGCGCCACGTTTTCGTACGCCGATACCATGTACCCGCGCAGCAATCGCGCGCAGCCGGTGATGTTCTCCGAGCCCACAGGGTTGCGCTTATGTGGCATCGCCGAGGAGCCCTTCTGCCCACTCCCGAACGACTCCTCAACTTCCCGAACCTCACTGCGCTGCAGATGGCGCACCTCCACCGCCATCTTCTCAAGCGTGGCCCCGATGCCTGCAATCACCGAAAGATAGTGGGCATGACGATCGCGCTGAAGCACCTGCGTGGAGATTGGAGCCGGCTCCAACCCGAGGCGCTCGCACGTCAGGCGCTCCACCTCAGGCGGGATGTGCGCAAACGTACCCACGGCTCCGGAGAGCTTCCCTACGCGCATCTCATCTGCCGCGGATACAAACCGCTCGCGCTGACGCTTCATTTCGCTGTAGAAAAGCGCAAGCTTCAAACCCAGCGTGGTGGGCTCCGCATGCACGCCGTGCGTTCGCCCCATCATCAGTGTCGTCTTGTGCTTCTTCGCTTTTGAGGCAAGCACCTCCAGCATCCGGTCGAGGGCGTCCAGAATCAGCCCGTTAGCGCGCTTCAGGCGAACCATCCAGGCTGTATCCACCACATCGGAGGAGGTCAGGCCGTAGTGGACCCACTTGCGTTCGGGGCCAAGCGTCTCGCTTACCGCCCGGGTGAAAGCGACCACGTCGTGCCGCGTCTCACGTTCGATCTCCTGGATGCGGGCTACATCAAAATCTGCCTTTTTGTAAAGCGTCTCCACATCCTCAGCCGGAATCACACCGGTGGCTTCACTCCAGGCTGCACAGGCTGCCAGCTCTACATCCAACCACGACTGGAACTGCTGTTGCTCACTCCAGAGATCGGCCATCTCTGGCCGGGTGTATCGGGCAATCATGTCGAAAAAGGGGATAGGGTTTTGGATTGCACTAAAGACGGACCACGCACGCGGGAGACCAGAAACGCACAGGCCAAAAATTACAGCAAGAATGGAACAGGGACGAACACCGAAAGAAAACCCGTGTGTGCTACGGCATGGTTAAAACGTGCCGCGTTTCTCGCGAAGCTTTTTGTAAAGTAGCTTGCGCGCACGAAAAATGTGGGCTTTCACTGTTCCAAGAGGAAGGTCGAGTTGCGCCGCTATCTCATCGTACGTTTTCTCTTGTTGATGGCGAAGGATGATCACGCGGTAGTACTTCGGGGGCAACTCATCAATCGCATCCTGGATAAGCTCACGCCGCTGATCATCCACCACATGCTTGTCGGGCCGGTAGGTTAGATCCGGAAGCTCCATCTCCAGATGTCCCTCCTTCGTTTTTACCGGCTTACTGATGGAGCGCGTCTGCAAGCGCTTCTTTCGCAAATAATCGATCGAGTGATTGGTGGCGATGCGGTAGAGCCACGTTGAAAAGGCGTAATCCTCCGAATAGGACTCGAGGGCGTTGAACGCCTTGATGAAGGTCTCCTGCACCAGATCGTCGATCTCCTTCTCTTCGCGCACCATTTTCCGGATATGGTAGTACAGCGCGCGCTGATACTTATCTACCAGTGCTGCATACGCACTTTCGTCCCCCTCAAGTGCGCGACGGACGTATTCGCGGTCCTGTTCACTCGATTCTGACGGGGTGGCATCAGGAGAAGAATCTGACATGCAAACGCGTTACTCCAACAACAGAGTGATGAGGTGCCAGTCCAGCAGCTGACACGCAACCTCCCCGAAGATAGAAAAAACGAACCGGCATCGCTAATCTTTTTCTGTCGCGGCAGGAGGTGTGGAACCAGGCGGGCAGCACACGCGAGTGGTGTGCGATCTTTCGCGACCAATGTTACACCCGATCTGCACAGGACTGCTCTGCGGTGGCAGACGAACGCTCCGCTGCGTGAGTCCTCAAATCACAAAGGGCCCGCCCCGTCGAACGAAGCGGGCCCCGGACTACGTGTGTGGTCGTCGTTTTCTTAAAAGACCTCAAGATACCGGTCCAGCTCCCACTGCGAGACAGAGGCAAGGTACTCGCGGTATTCAAGCGTCTTGGCCTGGATAAACTTCTCGCTGACGTGCGGGCCAAGGGCGTCCAGGATCACCTGATCCGCCTTAAGTGCTTCGACCGCGCGGCCCA